>NZ_SCMM01000016.1:0-86613 GCF_005503345.1 Ramlibacter sp. 2FC | reverse complement strand
TCTGGGAGTGCCAAGGCTGTCATGACCTCAAGCTCTCGAACCGCCCGGTGCGGACCCGCATGCCGGGTGGTGTGGCAGGGGTGCCTCCGATCATGGAGGCCCCCTATGCCGATTCTGGCCGGCGCAATGGCCTGCCTCAACGCTGCAGAGGGCGCGAGGACGCCAGGAAGATGCCGGGCAGGATCAGGGCCGCGCCGACCGCATGGTGCAGGCCCATGGGCTCGCCGAGCACGCCCCAGGCGGCCAGCGCCGCGTACAGCGGGCCGAGGTAAAGGCTGGCGGCCACGCGGCTGGCGCCCAGCACCTTTTGCGCATGGCCATAGGCCAGGTACGCGCCTATGCCGGGCACCAGGGCGGCCACCACCACCAGCGCCGTGGCCTGCCCGCCCCAGGCCGGCGTATCCGGTAGGCCGAGCTCCCACAGCGCAAACGGCAGCAGCACGGCCACGCCGCCGGCGCAGGTGCTGGCCAGCCGGGCCTGGGCGCTCAGCGGGCTGGTCCATTTCTTGAGCAGCAGGGCGTAGCCGGCCCAGGACAGCATGGCCAGCACGATCCAGACGTCGCCCGGCACCCAGGAGACCTGGGCCAGGGCCAGCCACCGGCCCTGCACGATGACATGCATCACGCCGGCCAGCGCCAGGGCCACGCCCAGCATCTGGCGCGGCCACAGGCGCTCGCCCAACCAGAACCAGGCGCCCAGCGCGATCAGCACCGGCGAGGCGGCGTAGATCAGCGCGATGTTCATGGCCCCGGTGGTGCGCGCGCCCAGATAGACCCAGGCACCGCAGATCAGCATGCCCAGCGTGCCCAGGGCCAGGTGCTGCGGCCAGGCCGCGACGACGGCGCGGCGCTGCGTCCACAGCTCCTGCCGCACCAGCCAGGCCAGCAGCAGCCCGGCCAGGCCCCAGCGGCCCAGCGCCAGCAGGTGCGGGGTCACCACCGCGGGCGCCTTGCGCGCGATGATGTAGTTGACCGACCACAGCGCGGGCGTGATCCACAGCAGAGCCAGCGCCTGGCGCTGGCGCGTTTCGGGGTTGGGCATGGGGCAGGGGGAGGCAGGCGGCGAAGGGCTTAGCCTAGCACGCGTACCCAAGGGCACAAAAAAACCGCCCCGGTTCGTGGCCGGGGCGGTTCGGTCGGACGGCCGGGTAGGCCGCCCGTTTCAATGGGGGGCGAGGCTCAGAGCTCGGCCAGGCGCTTCTCCAGTGCGGCCTTGGTCTGCACCAGTTCCTGGGGCAGGTGGTAGGCCAGCTGCTGGAAATGCTCGTCGTGCAGCTTGAATTCCTGCTCCCAGGCGGCCTTGTCGATGCGGGTGACGGTCTGGAACTGCTGGTCGCTGAAGGCCAGGCCGGTCCAGTTGATCTCGGCGTACTGCGGGGCGAGGCCGAACATGGTGTCCTGGCCCTGGGCCTGGCCCTCGATGCGGTCGATCATCCACTTGAGCACGCGCATGTTCTCGCCGTAGCCGGGCCAGACGAACTTGCCGTCCTCGCCCTTGCGGAACCAGTTGACGCAGAAGATCTTGGGCAGGCTGTGGCCGGTTTTCTCGAGCTTGTGCGCCATGTCCAGCCAGTGCTGGAAATAGTCGCTCATGTTGTAGCCGCAGAAGGGCAGCATGGCGAAGGGGTCGCGGCGCACCACGCCCTGGGCGCCGAAGGCGGCGGCGGTGGTTTCCGAGCCCATGGTGGCGGCCATGTAGACGCCCTCGGTCCAGCTGCGGGCCTCGGTCACCAGGGGCACGGTGGTCGAGCGGCGGCCGCCGAAGATGAAGGCGTCGATGGCCACGCCGCTGGCGTCGTCCCACTGGGCGTCCAGCGCCGGGTTGTTGGTCGCGGCCACGGTGAAGCGGGCGTTCGGGTGGGCGGCCTTGGCGCCGGTCTGCTTGGCGATCTCGGGCGTCCAGTCCTTGCCCTGCCAGTCGATCAGGTGGGCCGGGGTGACGCCGCTGTCCTTCTCCATGCCTTCCCACCAGATGTCGCCGTCGTCGGTCAGCGCGACGTTGGTGAAGATCACGTCCCGGTCCAGGCTGGCCATGCAGTTGGGGTTGGTGAGCGTGTTGGTGCCGGGGGCCACGCCGAAGTAGCCGGCCTCGGGGTTGATCGCGTAGAGCTTGCCGTCGGCGTTCGGCTTGATCCAGGCGATGTCGTCGCCGATGGTCGTGACCTTCCAGCCCTCGAAGCCAGCCGGCGGCACCAGCATGGAGAAGTTGGTCTTGCCGCAGGCGCTGGGGAAGGCGGCGGCCACATGGTATTTCTTGCCGGCCGGCGAGGTCACGCCCAGGATCAGCATGTGCTCGGCCAGCCAGCCCGGGCTACCGGAGGGGCCGCCAGCAGCCGCGCGGCCCATGGTCGAGGCGATGCGCAGCGCCAGGCATTTCTTGCCCAGCAGGGCGTTACCGCCGTAGCCCGAGCCGTAGGACCAGATCTCGCGCGTCTCGGGGTAATGCACGATGTACTTGGTGCTCGGGTTGCAGGGCCAGGACGTGGCGTCCTTCTCGCCCTCGGCCAGCGGGGCGCCGACGGTGTGCATGCAGGGCACGAAGTCGCCGTTCACGCCCAGCACGTCGTAGACGGCCTTGCCCATGCGGGTCATGAGCTTCTGGTTCACCGCCACGTAGGCGCTGTCGGTCAGCTCGATGCCGATGTGGGCGATGTGCGAGCCCAGCGGGCCCATGGAGAAGGGCACCACGTACATGGTGCGGCCCTTCATGCAGCCGTCGAACAGCGGCTGCAGCGTGGCGCGCATCTGGTCCGGCGCCATCCAGTTGTTGGTCGGGCCGGCGTCTTCCTTGTTCTCGGAGCAGATGAAGGTGCGGTCTTCGACGCGCGCCACGTCGGAGGGGTCGGACCAGGCCAGGAAGCTGCCCGGGCGCTTGGCCGGGTTGAGCTTCTTGAAGGTGCCGGCGTCGACCAGCTGCTGGCACAGGCGCTCGTATTCCTGCTGGCTGCCGTCGCACCAGTAGATGCTGTCGGGCTTGCACAGGGCGGCCATGTCGGCCACCCAGGCGATCAGCTTCGCGTTCTTGACGTACGCGGGCGCGTTCAGGTTCAGGCCCTGCATCACGGGTGAGTTCATCGGAAGGCTCCTAAGTTGAAAAATCGTCTTTCGAAAGGCCTGCACCTTTCGGAAAACGATTGGGGAACAGCCGGTTCGTGGAGGCGCGCCCGGCGACTGGGCGCGTGAACGATGTCTCGAGGACCGCGGATCGGCGAAAGTGTCGATTTTATGAAGCCTGCCCTGTACCTGGGTTCCAAAACAGCCATTTTCCATGCAAAACTTGCATGAGGTTATGCGTGGCCATGGCTTGCGAACAACCGGGCAGACGGCCTGTCGGCCGGGTGCAGTCTGGGTGGTCGGGCCCTCAGGCCGCACCGATGGCGATAGGGATGCGCCGGCGGCCGAAGTCGCCGGCGCTGGCGGCGAAGCGTCCCGCCAGGGCCTCGCCGCAGTCCGGGCAGCGGCCCTCGGGCGTGAGCCGGTAGTCCTTGAGCTGGTACCAGTCGCGCACGATCAGCGGCGCCTGGCAATGCGCGCACAGCGTGGTGTCGCCCTCGACGTCGTGCACGTTGCCGGTGTAGGCATGGTGCAGGCCTTCGCCGCGCGCGATCTGGCGCGCGCGGCGAAGCGTGGCGGGCGGCGTGGCCGGCACGTCGAGCATGCGGTGGTCGGGATGGAAGGCCGAGAAATGCAGCGGCACGTCGGGGCCCAGCTCCTTCATCAGCCAGCGGCTCATGGCGGCGATCTCGGCATCCGAGTCGTTGTGGCCCGGGATCAGCAAGGTGGTGATCTCGAACCAGACCTGGGTCTCGTGGCGCAGGTACACCAGGGTGTCGAGCACCGGCGCCAGGTGCGAGCCGGTCAGCTTGAAGTAGAAGTCGTCGCTGAAGGCCTTGAGGTCCACGTTGGCCGCGTCCATGCGGGCGTAGAACTCGCGGCGCGGCTCGGCATGCATGTAGCCGGCCGTCACGGCCACGGTCTGCACGCCGCGCGCATGGCAGGCGTCGGCCACGTCCATCGCGTACTCGGCGAAGATCACCGGGTCGTTGTAGGTGAAGGCCACGCTGCGGCAGCCATTGTGGGAGGCGGCCTCGGCGATGGCTTCGGGCGACGCCTGGTCCATCAGGCGGTCCATGTCGCGCGACTTGCTGATGTCCCAGTTCTGGCAGAACTTGCAGGCCAGGTTGCAGCCGGCCGTGCCGAAGGACAGCACGCTGCTGCCCGGGTAGAAATGGGCCAGCGGCTTCTTCTCGATCGGGTCGATGCAAAAGCCCGAGGAGCGGCCGTAGGTGGTGAGCCAGATGCGGTCGTCCTGGCGCATGCGCACGAAGCAGGCGCCGCGCTGGCCCTCGTGCAGCTTGCAGTCGCGCGGGCAGAGGTCGCACTGGATGCGCCCGTCGTCGAGCGCGTGCCACCAGCGGCCCGGGTAGTTCGTGTCGTTCTGCATCACGCCACCTCGCGGCTGGCGCCGCCGCGCGCGGCCAGCTCGGTTTCCTTCCACTTGCGCACCCGGTAGCAGGACAGGCGCACGCCGCGGGCCCAGAAATCGGGCGCCAGCCCGGCCTTGCGCTTGAGCTGGGCCATGAAGTCGGCGGCGTCGGGCAGCTGCTGCCAGACCTGAGGCAGGAAGGTGCTGCGCTGCGCGCCGAACTCGAACACCACGCCGTGCACGCCGGGCTCGAGCTGGGCCAGGGCCCCGGCCTCGCTGTCGAAGGCCACGGGCTCGGGCGCGGACAGCAGCGAGACCTCGATGTCGGTCTGCGCCAGCTCGCGCGCCGCCAGCGGGGGAAAGCGCGTGTCGCGCAGCGCGGCGGCCACGGCGTTGGCGGCCACGTCCACGCACAGCGGCCGGTGCGCGTCCAGCGTGCCTATGCAGCCGCGCAGCCGGTTGCGCTGCATCAGCGTGACGAAGCTCGCGCCGGGCGCGTCCAGCCAGGGCGCTCCGGCCGGCGGGTCCTCGGCCAGGTGCCTGGCCTCGCCCAGCTCGCGTTCCAGCGCCCGGCGCGCGATGGCCAGCAGCAGGGCGCCTTGCTCAGTGGCTTGCATCGCTGTCTCCGGTGAAGGCAATGGCCGCATAGCCGACCACGCGCGCGCGATCGCCGGCAGTGTCACCCGAATTGCGCAGGTCCAGCAGCTGTGGCTGCAGCCCGTGCTGGCGGGCGGCCAGCAGCAGGCCGCTGAGCGGCGTGCCGCCGCAGGCCTGCTGGTGGGTGAGCGGGCCGTCCAACTGCAGGATGCGGCTCACCGTGTCGCGGTCGCAGGCCTGGGCCTGGCGGTAGGGCAGGTAGTGCGAGAGGTCTGAGCTGATCACGATCAGGGTCTCGGGCCCGCCCCAGACCCGCAGCAACACCTCGGCCACCTCATCGGGCGTGGCGTCGCCCACGGCCAGCGGCAGCAGCCGGAAATCCGCCAGCACAGATTGCAGGAAGGGCAGCTGCACCTCCAGCGAGTGCTCGAGCGCATGGGCGGCCGGGCTGACCACCACCTGGGGCAATTCGGCCAGCGCCGCGACCGCCTCCTGGTCGACCGCGACCTCGCCCAGCGGGGTGGCGAAGGCCGCGGCGCCCGGCAGGGCCAAGCCGCGCACCGGCATGCGGTGCACCGGACCGAGCAGGACCACGCGGTGCAGGCGATCGCGCCAGGGCGCCAGGCGCGCATAGGCCGCCGCCGCCGTCGGTCCCGAATAGACATAACCCGCGTGCGGCACGACCAGGGCCTTGGGCACGGCCGGCCCGGCGGCATCCACCGCCGCCGCGGCGAGCAGCTGGCCCACCTCGCGCGCCAGGGCTTCGCTCTGGCGCGGATAGAAGCTGCCGGCGACCGCCGGCGGGCGCGTGTGCTGCATGCTGTCTCCCCCATGGACGCAGCGAGGGGCCGCGTCCCAACCGCAGGTAAGACCCGCGGGCCGGGCTCCAAGTTCCGTGCCGCCATCCGGGCGCGGCGGCGGGCGAACTCGTGGCGTGGCGTTGTGGGGGGGCGGACGGGGCGAGGGCCCCGAATTCAGGCCGGCGCTGTCTATCGGGCGCGCCATGCTGGCCGCCATCCGCAGCGGCGACGGATGGGGCGGGGAAAGAAAAGCTTGTGGGAGGGCCGGGCTCAGGCCATGAACACGGCGATGAAGGCCAGCAGGAACATCAGCACCGCGCCGGCCAGGGGCAGCACCACGGGAATGTGGTGGATCACGGCTTCGACCGGGTCTTTTTCAGCGGGGGCGTCGTGGTGTGCGGGTGCAGACATGGTGTTCCTCAAGGCTTGAATCGCGGCGATTTTACCTTTTGCCGGAACGCCCGGCCTGGCCGCACAGCATGTCGCCCACGCGCGAGAGCTGGGGGCTGTGCGGCAGGCGCAGCGTCACGGCGCCGGGCACGGCCGCCTCGGCGCGCAGGTTCAGCGCCTGCACCCAGGGCGCGAAATACTCGGCCAGGGCCGTCTGCAGCTGGGCGGCGTCGACCGGGGCGGAGGGGGTGGACTTCATTTCTGCTCCTCGGCGCTGAGCTCGGCGGCGCGCAGCGCCGCCAGCACCTCGGCCAGGTGCTCGCGGCCGCGGGTCTGCAGCACCAGCTGGATTTCCACGTTCTGCGCCGCCAGCGTGGTGAAGGCGCGCTGGTGGTGCACCTCGTCTATGTTGGCGCCGGCATCGGCCACCACGCGCGTGATGGTCGCCAGCACGCCGGGCACGTCGCGGGCGCGCACCGTGATGCGCGCCAGCCGCCCGGCGCGCACCATGCCGCGCTCGATGATGGCGGCCAGCAGCATGGGGTCGATGTTGCCGCCGCTGAGCACCAGGCCGACCCGCTTGCCGCGAAAGCGCTCGGGGTACTTGAGCATGGCCGCCAGGCCCGCCGCGCCCGCGCCTTCGACCAGGGTCTTCTCGATCTCCAGCAGCATCAGCACGGCCTGCTCGATGTCGCCCTCGTCGACCAGCAGCAGGTCGTCGACGCGCTGGCGCACGATGGCCTGGGTCAGCAGCCCGGGCGAACCGACGGCGATACCCTCGGCGATGGTGCTGGTGCCCTGGGGGTGCTGCGTGCCCTGGATGGCGTTGACCATGGCTGGAAAGCGCACCGTCTGCACGCCGATCACCGCGATGCGCGGGTTGAGCGCCTTGGCCACCGTGGCGATGCCGGCGATCAGCCCGCCGCCGCCGACCGAAATCACCAGCTGGTCCAGCGCCGGAACCGCGTCGAACATCTCCAGGCCTATCGTGCCCTGGCCGGCGATGATGGCCTCGTCGTCGTAGGGATGAATGAAAGTGAGTCCCTGCTCCTGGGCCAGCGCGTTGGCATGGGCGCGCGCCTCCTCCAGCGTGTTGCCGTGCAGCACGACCTCGGCGCCGAAGCCGCGCGTGCGTTCGACCTTGACACCGGGCGTGAAGCGCGGCATCACGATCACCGCACGCAGGCCCAGGCGCTGCGCGTGGTAGGCCACGCCCTGGGCATGGTTGCCGGCGCTCATCGCGACCACGCCGCGCGCGCGCTCGACCTCGCTGAGCTGACTCAATTTGTTACAAGCGCCGCGCTCCTTGAACGAGGCGGTGAACTGCAGGTTCTCGAATTTGAGAAACACCTGGGCCCCGACGATTTGCGACAGGGTGCGCGATTCCACGCAGGGTGTGTTGAGCACCTGGCCGTGCAGGCGCTGCGCGGCCTGGCGTATGTCGTCGAGCTGGATCATGGGCCGATTGTCCGCCGGAAAGCCCGTGGACGGACCCGGACTTTTCCGCATCGCCATCTTCCACGAACGGCAAGACTGCGCTATGTTCCGCTTGCGTGCAAGCGCCGCTGGAGGCTCATCCATGGTCAAGCGTTCGGTTCAGGATCAGGCAGGGGGACCCGTTCTGGTGTCGCCGGGACTGCTGGCCGCGCCGGTGCTGGATCTGATGTGCTCGCATTTCGTGCTGACCCTGGCCGCCAAGCAGGGGCCCAAGTTCAACGTGCGGCGCGACCTCAACGGCCTGCTGGCGCTGGCCGGTCGCCACCTGGTGTGGCCGGCGCCGGTGCTGGCGCGGCTGCGCGCCTTTCTCGCGCGGCGCTGCAAGGACAACGAGTTCTGGCGCGGCCACGAGGCCTTGTCCACGCGCGCCTTCCTCGAGCGCCACGGCACCTGGCGCGGCCCCTACGAGGAAGGCACGCTGTTCTTCTACCTCGACGAATACGCCAAGGACGCGCCCAAGGACCTGCTCACGGTGCTCAGTGCCACCGGCGCCTGGCTGACCCAGGCGCTGAAGAAGCAGTCCACCCTGGTGGAGAAGAACATCGACGCGCTCTCGGGCCTGCTGCAGCTCAACCGCGCCGAGCGCGCGCTGCTGCTGTACGGCACGCTGGCGCGCTACCAGCGCGACCTGCGCAGCCTGCTGGTGGAATTCAAGGTCAACAACGCGCCCGAGGCCTACGCGGCGATCGCCGAGGTGGCCGGCGTGAACGCGGCCGAGGTCGGCGAGGCGCTGCGCGCCGGCTCGCGCCTGGAGCGCATCGGCCTGGTGGAGAACCTGATCTCCGAGCACAACATCACCGACCTGGCCGACCTGATGAAGGTCAGCGAGAAGCTGCCCGCGGTGCTGATGCGCGAATACCGCGACCAGAGCGAGCTGATGGCCGTGTTCACCCGGCCCTGCGCCAAGAGCGCGCTGGGCCTGGCCGACTTCGCCTTCGTCGCCGAGGACGCCCAGGTGCTCAGCGCCCTGCTGCGCAATGCCGTCGCGCGCCAGGAGCCCGGGGTCAACGTGTTGCTCTACGGCCCGCCCGGCACCGGCAAGACCGAGCTGGCCAAGGTGGTGGCCCAGGCCGCCGGCCTGGACCTGTTCGAGGTCGAGTACGCCGACCGCGACGGGCATTCGCTGAGCGGGCGCGACCGCTACCGTTCGCTGCAGATCGCCCAGGTCTTCCTCAAGGGCAGCGCGCACGCGGCCCTGCTGTTCGACGAGGTCGAGGACGTGTTCCCGCCGATCTCCAGCGAGGCGGCGCAGCTGATGGCGCGCGCCGAGCAGGTGGCGGCGCCGGCCAGCGCCAGCGTCAGCGGCAAGGCCTGGGTCAACCAGATCCTGGAATCCAACGCCGTGCCCACGATCTGGGTCACCAACCGCATCGAGCAGATCGACCCGGCGTTCCGCCGGCGCTTCGCCTACCACCTGGAGCTCAAGAGCCCGCCGCCCGGCGCGCGCGAGGGCCTGGTGCGCAAGACGCTGGAGGGCGTGGACGTCTCGGACGCCTTCGTCGCGCGCCTGACCGCGCGCAAGGGGCTGACGCCGGCGCAGATCCGCACCGCGGTGCGCTTCGCCGGCCTGGCCTGCGAGGGCGGCCCGGCGGCGCTGGGCCAGGCTGCGGTCGAGACCTTGATCGAGCGCCAGCTGCGCAACGCCGACCAGGCGCTGGGGCGGCGCGGGGCCGAGGGCGGGGCGCGGCGCAGCGTGACCCATTACGACCTGGCCATGCTCAACGTCGAGACGCGCTTCGAGGTTCCGCGCATCGTGCAGGCGCTGCAGGCGCGCGGCCACGGCACGCTGTGCTTCTACGGCGCGCCCGGCACCGGCAAGACCGCGCTGGCCGAGCACATCGCCGAGCGCCTGGACAGGCCGCTTTTGGTCAAGCAGGCCAGCGACCTGATGAGCAAGTTCGTCGGCGAGACCGAGCAGCACATGGCTGCCATGTTCCGCGAGGCCGAGGCCGAGAAGGCCGTGCTGCTGCTCGACGAGGCCGACAGCTTCCTGCAGGACCGGCGCGGCGCGCAGCGCAACTACGAGGTCAGCGAGGTCAACGAGATGCTGCAGGGCATGGAGCGCTTCGCCGGCATCTTCATCTGCACTACCAACCTGATGGACCGCATCGACCAGGCCGCGCTCAGGCGCTTCACCTTCAAGATCCGCTTCCTGCCGCTCACGCGCGCGCAGCGCGAGCAGATGTTCGTGACCGAGGTGCTGGGCGGCGAGGCCGCAGGCCTGAGCGAGGCCCTGCGCGCGCGCCTGGCCCGGCTCGAGCAGCTGTGCCCCGGCGACTTCGCCGCCGTGAAGCGCCAGACCGACATCCTGGCCGCCGCCTTCGGGCCCGAGGAGTTCCTCGAGCAGCTCGAGGCCGAGCACCGGCTCAAGCCCGAGGTGCGCGAGGCGCGCGCCATGGGCTTCGTGCAGTGAAGACGCGCGCGGCGCTTCAGGCCGGGGTGGCGGGCCCCTTGAGCTCGACCGTATTGCCTTCCGGGTCGCTCATGTAGATCGAGGGGCCCAGGCCCTCGGCGCCGTAGCGCGTCGCGGTGTCACCGGCCGCCACGCCGGCGGCCTCGAGCTGGCGCCGGATCCCGGCTTCGTCGAAGGGGTCCACGCGCAGGCAGAAATGGTCGAGATTGCGCCCCTGGTCGCCGGGCGGGGCGCCGCCGGCACGGCCCAGCGGGCCATCCACGGTCACCAGGTCGATCAGGCTGCGGCCCGCGCGCAGCTGCACCAAGCCCAGGTCCTGGACGCGCCGCTCGACCTGGCAACCCAGCACCGCCACGTAGAAGCGGATCATGGCCTCGAGGTCCACGACCCGAAGCACCAGATGGTCGATCTCGCGGATGTGGATCATGCGGACGGCCCTGCTTGTCGCTTCCTCGATACTAGGCGGGGCCGGTCTCCCCCGCAAGCCGCGGGGCGCGCTCAGACCTCGCCGCCGCACACCTGCAGCACCTGGGCGCCGTATTTCTCGAGCTTGGACGCGCCTATGCCGCTGACCCCTTGCAGGTCGTCCAGCGTTTGCGGGGCCAGCGCCGCGATCGCGGCCAGGGTGGCGTCGTGGAAGATCACGTAGGCCGGCAGGTTGTGCTCGCGCGCGACCTCGGCGCGCCAGGCGCGCAGGGCCTCGAAGCGCGCCTGTGCCTCGGCGCCCAGGGCGGCCGCCACGGCGGCCGGCGCCTTGGGGGCCGACCGGTCGCGCCGCGTGCGGCGCCCGGCCGGCGCCGAGACTGACTCGCGCAGCATCACCGGCACCTCGCCGCGCAGCACGGCGCGCGAGGCCTCGGTCAGCTGCAGGGTGTTGAAGGCCTGCGGGTTGACGGCCAGGGCGCCGGTCGCGATCAGCTGGCGCAGCACGCCGCGCAGCTGGGCCTCGCCGAGCGCGGCCCCCAGGCCGAAGGTGCTCAGGCTCGCGTGGCCGAACTGCGCGACCTTGTCGGTCTGCTTGCCGCGCAGGATGTCGATGATGTGGCCGGCGCCGAAGCTGATGCCGCTTTGCTGCTGCACGCGGTAGACGGTGGACAGCAGCTTGCGCGCGGCCTCGGTGCCGTCCCAGACCTCGGGCGGGTTCAGGCAGTTGTCGCAATTCCCACATGTGGCCCCCACGCTCGGCACTTCGTGTCCTCGCTGCCCCCCGAGGGGGCCGTGTCCGCCTTGGGGCGGCCCGGCGGCGGACGGCTGGCTTCCGTACACTTCCCCGAAGTAACCGAGCAGGCGCACGCGCCGGCAGTCGGTGGCCTCGGCCAGGGCCAGCAGGGCGTCGAGCTTGCCGACCATGACCTGCTTGAAATCCTCGCCGGCCGGGCTCTCGTCGATCATGCGGCGCTGGTTCACCACGTCCTGCAGGCCGTAGGCCATCCAGGCGTCGGCCGGCAGGCCGTCGCGCCCGGCGCGGCCGGTCTCCTGGTAGTAGCCCTCTATGTTCTTGGGCATGTCCACATGGGCGACGAAGCGCACGTCGGGCTTGTCTATGCCCATGCCGAAGGCGATGGTCGCCACCATCACGATGCCGTCCTCGCGCAGGAAGCGGTCCTGGTGGCGCTGGCGCACGGCTGCATGAAGGCCCGCGTGGTAGGGCAGGGCGTTGAGGCCGGCGTCGGCCAGGGTCTGCGCGATGTCCTCGACCTTGCGGCGCGACTGGCAGTAGACCACGCCGGCTTCGCCGGCATGCTCGCCCTCGATGAAGCGCAGCAGCTGGGTGGTCGCGTCCTTCTTCTCGACGATGGTGTAACGGATGTTGGGCCGGTCGAAGCTGCTGACGAACTGCTGCGCGTCCTCGAGTTGCAGGCGCTCGACGATGTCGGCGCGCGTCAGCGCGTCGGCCGTGGCGGTGAGGGCGATGCGCGGCACGCCGGCGTAGCGCTCGTGCAGCACCGTGAGCTGGCGGTACTCGGGGCGGAAATCGTGGCCCCACTGGCTCACGCAATGCGCCTCGTCGATCGCGAACAGGGCCAGCTGGCCGCGCTCGTGCAGGCTGTCGAGCTGGGCCAGGAAGCGCGGCGTGGTCACGCGCTCGGGCGCGGCGTAGAGCAGGGTGATCTCGCCGCGGCGCAGGCGCTGCTCGACCTGGGCCGCCTCTTCGCCGCTGAGCGTGGAGTTGAGGAAGGCCGCTTCCACCCCGGCCTCGTGCAGCGCGCCGACCTGGTCGTGCATCAGCGCGATCAGCGGCGAGACCACGACGCTGACCCCGTGCCCCGCGCGCTGGCGCGCGATCGCCGGGACCTGGTAGCACAGGCTCTTGCCGCCGCCGGTGGGCATCAGCACCAGGGCGTCGCCGCCGGCGCTGACATGGTCGATGATGGCCTGCTGCGGGCCGCGGAAGGCGTCGTAGCCGAAAACCTCGCGCAGGATGGACAGGTGGGTCAAGGCAGAAAAGGGGGCAAGGGGGAAAGGGGGAGAACAGGAAGAGTCGGCCAGCCCGCCATTGTCTCGCGAAATTCTCCCCCCGAAATTGCCCCGCCGGGCGCCGGGTCGGCCGCCTCTTCCTACAATCGGGGCCCTATGAAGCCGCTGACCTACACCCGCGCCCAGGCGCTGCCCGAGATCCTGAAGCACCGCATCGCCATCCTCGACGGCGCCATGGGCACCATGATCCAGCGCTTCAAGCTGAGCGAGGCGCAGTACCGCGGCGAGCGCTTCAAGGACTTCCACAAGGACGTCAAGGGCAACAACGAGCTGCTCTCGCTGACCCGGCCCGACGTGATCCGCGACATCCACGAGGGCTATCTGGCCGCCGGCGCCGACCTGATCGAGACCAACACCTTCGGCGCGACCCGCATCGCCCAGGCCGACTACGACATGGCCGAGCTGGCGCGCGAGATGAACCTGGACTCGGCCCGGCTGGCGCGCGCGGCCTGCGACAAGTTCTCCACGCCCGACAAGCCGCGCTTCGTCGCCGGCGCGCTCGGCCCCACGCCCAAGACCGCCAGCATCAGCCCCGACGTGAACGACCCCGGCGCGCGCAACGTGAGCTTCGAGGAGCTGCGTGCGGCCTACTACGAGCAGACCGAGGCCCTGGTCGAGGGCGGCTCCGACCTGCTGCTGGTCGAGACCATCTTCGACACGTTGAACGCCAAGGCCGCGCTGTTCGCCATCGACGAGTATTTCGAGGCCTCGGGCGAGCGCCTGCCCATCCTGATCAGCGGCACCGTGACCGACGCCTCGGGCCGCATCCTGAGCGGCCAGACCGTCACCGCCTTCTGGCACAGCGTGCGCCACGCCCGGCCTTTGGCGGTGGGCCTGAACTGCGCCCTGGGCGCGGCCCTGATGCGGCCCTACATCCAGGAGCTGCACAAGGCGGCGCCCGACACCTTCATCAGCTGCTACCCCAACGCCGGCCTGCCCAACCCCATGAGCGAGACCGGCTTCGACGAGACGCCCGAGGTCACCAGCCGCCTGCTGCAGGAGTTCGCGGCCGAGGGCCTGGTCAACATCGTTGGCGGCTGCTGCGGCACCACGCCCGACCACATCGGCGCGATCCACCGCGCCGTGGCGCCGCTGGCCACGCGCGCCTTGCAGGCCGGCCCGTTCTACCGCGAAGCCGCCTGAGCGGCCGCGGCGGCCTCGGCCATCAGCGCCACGAAGCGCTGCGCGCCCAGGCCCAGCGGGCGCGCGCGCGACCAGACTACGTCCACCCACAGCGTGAGCGCGTTGCTCAGGTTCTCGAACGACAGCGCCACCAGGGCGCCGGCCTCCATGCGTGCGCGCACCAGGGCGTGCGGCAGCCGGCCCCAGCCCAGGCCGGCCTCGATCAGCGCCAGCGCGGCAATGTGGTTGTCGGTGCGCCAGTGGTGGCGCGCGTAGACGAAGCGCGGGTCGCGCTGCGCCGGGTCGCGGCTGGCGACCACGATCTGGCGTGTGCCGGTCAGGTGCTCCTCGCGCAGCCGGGCGGCCCCGGCCGGCTCGCCGCGTGCCTGGGCCGCCGCGCGCGCGGCCTGCAGCACCGGGTGCTGCGGCGCCATCACCGCTACCAGGGTCTCGCTGCCGACCTCCTGAAAGCCCTCGCTGCCGTCTATGCTGGGCCGCTCGAACACCAGGGCCAGCTGGGCACGGCCGGCGTGCAGCAGGGCCAGGGCGTCGGTCTGGGGCGCGGCCAGCACCTCGACCTGCAGCAGCGGGTACTCGGCGGCCAGGGCGGCCAGCGGGCCGCTCCAGCGCCCGGCCAGCAGCTCGGGCGCGATGGCCAGCGTCAGGCATTGCTCCAGCCCCTGGTGCAGGGCCTGGGCCTGCACGTTGAGTTGCTGCAGCTGGGCCGCGAGCTGGCGTGCCTGGGGCTCGAGCGCGCGCGCCGCGGGCGTGGGACGGGGCTCGCGGCCCTGGCGGTCGAACAGCGCCAGGCCGAGCTCGGCCTCCAGGTGGGCCATGGTCATGCTGACGGCCGAGGGCACGCGGCCCAGGGCGCGCGCCGCGGCCGAGAACGAGCCCTGGTCGAGCACGGCCAGGAACACCTGCACGCTGTCGCTGGAAAAAGCCATGGCGTCCGATCTTTCAGAAAAACTGATATTTATTGACTTTATATGTCAGCGACACGCCGATAAAGTGCCTCCCATGTCGTCCGCGCCGTCTTCGATTTCCGCCGCCGCCCCCTCCGGGCCCCTCTGGTTCAGCCTGCAGGGGCTGCGCCGCCGCCTGCTCTACGTTAGCGTCTTCGAGGGCCTGGCCGTCGCCTGCACCAGCTGGGGCCTGTCGCAGATGTCGGGCCAGGACCTGGCCCATGCCGGGGTCATGGGCCTGGCCTCCTCGGCCATCGCGGTGTTCTGGAACTTCCTGTTCAACGCCTGCTTCGAGCGCTGGGAGGCGCGCCAGGCCCGGCGCGGGCGCAGCCTGGGGCGCCGCATCGCCCACGCGGCGGGTTTCGAGGGCGGCCTGGTGCTGTCCCTGGTGCCGCTGTTCGCCTGGTGGTTCGGCGTCAGCCTGTGGCAGGCCTTGGTGATGGACCTGGGCCTGATCCTGTTCTTCCTGGGCTACACCTTCGTCTTCAACTGGGGCTTCGACCGGCTGTTCGGGCTGCCGGCCTCGGCCTGTCCTGTGGTGACCTGAGCGCCTCGGCCGCGACGCCGAGGCCATTGCCGTAAAATCTGCCCTCCCCCCAAGGAGCGTTGCAGCGGACAGGTGTCAGGTCCGTCAGGCTTGGGGAACCGATCTCCGCAACGACGCTCGCCTGAACCGTGCCTTGCCCAGGTGAGACCATGTCCGATATTTCCGTCCCCCCCATGAAGCTGTCCGGCCTGGAGCCGGTCGCCATCGGCGAAGGCTCGCTGTTCGTCAACATCGGCGAGCGCACCAACGTCACCGGCTCCAAGGCCTTCGCGCGCATGATCCTGAACGGCGAGTTCGAGCAGGCGCTGGCGGTGGCGCGCCAGCAGGTGGAGAACGGCGCCCAGGTGATCGACATCAACATGGACGAGGCCATGCTGGACAGCCAGGCCGCCATGGTGCGCTTCCTGCAGCTCATCGCCTCCGAGCCCGACATCGCGCGCGTGCCCATCATGGTCGACAGCTCCAAGTGGAGCGTGATCGAGGCCGGCCTGCGCTGCATCCAGGGCAAGGGCATCGTCAACTCGATCTCGATGAAGGAAGGCGTGGAGGAGTTCAAGCGCCAGGCCCGGCTGATCAAGCGCTACGGCGCGGCCACCGTGGTGATGGCCTTCGACGAGCAGGGCCAGGCCGACACCTATGCGCGCAAGACCGAGATCTGCGAGCGCGCCTACCGCATCCTGGTCGACGAGGTGGACTTCCCGCCCGAGGACATCATCTTCGACCCCAACATCTTCGCCATCGCCACCGGCATCGAGGAGCACAACAACTACGCGGTGGACTTCATCGAGGCCACGCGCTGGATCAAGCAGCACCTGCCGGGCGCCAAGGTCTCGGGCGGCGTGTCCAACGTGTCGTTCAGCTTCCGCGGCAACGACCCGGTGCGCGAGGCCATCCACACGGTGTTCCTCTACCACGCGATCCAGGCCGGCATGGACATGGGCATCGTCAACGCCGGCATGGTCGGCGTCTACGACGAGGTCGAGCCCCAGCTGCGCGAGCGCGTCGAGGACGTGGTGCTGAACCGCCGCCCCGACGCCGGCGAGCGCCTGGTCGAGATCGCCGAGTCGGCCAAGGGCGCGGCCAAGGACGACAGCAAGAAGCTCGAATGGCGCGCCGGCACGGTGGCGCAGCGCCTCTCGCACGCGCTGGTGCACGGCATCAACGACTTCATCGTCGAGGACACGGAAGAGGCCTACCAGGCCATCCTGGCCCGCGGCGGGCGGCCGCTGCACGTGATCGAAGGCCCGCTGATGGACGGCATGAACATCGTCGGCGACCTGTTCGGCCAGGGCAAGATGTTCCTGCCCCAGGTGGTGAAGTCGGCGCGCGTGATGAAGCAGGCCGTGGCCCACCTGGTGCCCTACATCGAGGAAGAGAAGAAGCAGCAGGAGGCGGCCGGCCTGGACGTCAGGTCCAAGGGCAAGATCGTCATCGCCACGGTCAAGGGCGACGTGCACGACATCGGCAAGAACATCGTCACGGTGGTCCTGCAGTGCAACAACTTCGAGGTCGTCAACATGGGCGTGATGGTGCCCTGCCACGAGATCCTGGCCAAGGCCAAGGTCGAGGGCGCCGACATCGTGGGCCTGTCGGGCCTGATCACGCCCAGCCTCGAGGAGATGCAGTACGTGGCCGGCGAGATGCAGAAGGACGACTACTTCCGCATCAAGAAGATCCCGCTGCTGATCGGCGGCGCCACCACCAGCCGCGTGCACACGGCCGTGAAGATCGCGCCGCACTACGAGGGCCCGGTGGTCTACGTGCCCGACGCCTCGCGCAGCGTCAGCGTGGCCCAGGGCCTGCTGTCGGACCAGGCGCCGCAGTACGTCGCCGATCTCAATGCCGACTACGACAAGGTGCGCCAGCAGCACGCCAACAAGAAGCAGGTGCCGCTGTGGCCGCTGGCGAAGGTGCGCGCCAACAAGACCCCAATCGACTGGTCGGGCTACGAGCCGCCCAAGCCGAAATTCATCGGCCGGCGCGTGTTCAGGAACTTCGACCTGGCCGAGCTCGCCAAGTACGTCGACTGGGGCCCGTTCTTCCAGACCTGGGACCTGGCCGGTCCCTATCCCGCCATCCTGCAGGACGAGGTGGTCGGCGAGCAGGCGCGCAAGGTCTTCGCCGATGCCCAGCAGATGCTGCAGCGCCTGATCGAGGGCCGCTGGCTCACCGCCAATGCGGTGCTGGGCCTGTACCCGGCCAACAGCGTGCGCGACGACGACATCGAGCTCTACACGGACGAATCGCGCAGCCAGGTTGCGCTGACCTGGTACGGGCTGCGCCAGCAGACCGAAAAGCAGGTGATCGACGGCCAGATGCGGCCCAGCCGCTGCCTGGCCGACTTCGTCGCGCCCAAGGGCGTCGCGCCCGACTACGTGGGCCTGTTCGCCGTCACGGCGGGCCTGGGCGTGGACAAGAAGGAGCAGCAGTTCCTGGCCGCGCACGACGACTATTCGGCCATCATGCTCAAGGCCCTGGCCGACCGCCTGGCCGAGGCCTTCGCCGAATGCCTGCACCAGCGCGTGCGCACCGACCTCTGGGGCTACGTGCCGCAGGAGGCGCTGGGCAACGAGGAGCTGATCGCCGAGAAATACCAGGGCATACGCCCGGCGCCCGGCTACCCCGCCTGCCCGGACCACAGCGTCAAGCGCCCCATGTTCGAGCTACTGCAATGCCGCGAGATCGGCATGGGCGTGACCGAGAGCCTGGCCATGACGCCGGCCGCCAGCGTGAGCGGCTTCTACCTCAGCCACCCGCAGAGCACCTACTTCAACGTGGGCCGCATAGCCGAGGACCAGTTGCAGGACCAGGCCGCTCGGCGTGGCCTGCCCGAGGCCGAGCTGCGGCGCCTGCTCGCGCCCAACCTGGGCTGATCTGTAGCGTCTTACCCCGCGTTACAAATCAGACACTCAGCTTTGCTCGAGGCTGTGTAACTTTCCCCCTGCTCGGCCGTTATGGCTGGAACGGCGCTGCGCGACCCGCTTCCGGGTTGCTTGCCATGCGCCGTGTTTGACACAAGAGAGGGAAAGCATGACGACAACCTATGAACAAGCCGCGCGGCAGGGCGCCACGCCCGCACGCAACCCAGCGCTTCTGTGGGGCGTGATCGGCGCCCTGGGCACGGCCGTCGTGGCGCTGGCCGCCGTCCTGGTCTGGGTCCAGCGCCCCGCGCCGACACCGCTGGCCGCGCCCACCGTGGCGGGGGCCCCGCTGGCTCCGGCCCCCGCCGGGCAGGCTGCAGGCAGGGAGGAACTGCTGCAGGACGGTCCGGCCGAGCCGCCGGCCAAGCCGGCCGCCAAAGCGGTCGAGAAAAGGCCTGCAGCCACCCCGCGCCCTGTGCCGCATCCCGCGCCGGCGCCCATGGCCAAGGCGCCCGCGGCGGCGATGCCCGCCCCCGCGCCTGAGCCGGCACGCGCCATCTGCTACAGCTGCGGCACCGTCGAGTCGGTGACCCAGGTGCAGCGCGAGGCACCGACCTCGGGCATGGGCGCGGTGGCGGGCGGCGTGCTCGGCGCCGTGGTCGGCAACCAGGTCGGCAAGGGCGGCGGCCGCACGGCGGCCACCGTGCTGGGCGCCGTCGGCGGCGGCCTGCTGGGCAATACGGTTGAGAAGCGCATGCGTCCCCAGACCGTCTACCAGATCGGCGTGCGCATGGAAAATGGCCAGCTGCGCACCGTGGAGCGCGCCGCGCCGGTCAACGTGGGCAGCCGCGTCACGCTGGAGGGCGAGACCCTGCGCACCGCCGACGGTGCCGTGGTGCCCGAACTCCAGCGTCCCGCACCCGCGCCGCAGCAGGCGCCGGGGCCGGTCTACACCAGCGGTGGCGGCTGAGTCTGCATCCCGCCTGCCGATTACGATCGAACTCCCCTAGCTTCAGAGAACCATGATGAAAAAAATCCTCCTCGCCAGCCTCATGAGCGCCTTCGCCCTGGGGGCGCTGGCCCAGCCGCCCGCCAAGTCCGGCGGCAAGGCGCTCTGTGATCAGTGCGGCACGGTGCAGGCCGTCAAGCAGGAAAAACGCAAGGGTGAGGGCGGCGCGGCCGGCATCGTCGGCGGTGCCGTGGTCGGCGGCCTGCTGGGCAACCAGGTCGGCGGCGGCACCGGCAAGACCCTGGCCACGGCCGGCGGCGCCGTGGCCGGCGGCGTGATCGGCAACGAGGTCCAGAAGCGGGTCACCAGCAAGACGGTCTGGGTGACCACCGTGCGCATGAAGGATGGCAGCATCCGCAACTTCGAGCAGGAAGCCCAGCCGGGCTGGGCCGCGGGCAACGTGGTCCAGGTGCAGCAGGGCGGGGCGCTGATGCGGCGTTAAGCCCGGGTCTGCGGCGCGTCGGTCGGCGGCGCCGGCTTGGCCTTGCCCAGCAGCGGGCCCAGCAGGTCCATGGGCAGCGGGAAGACGATGGTCGAGGCGCGGTCGCCCGCCACCTGGGTCATGGTCTGCAGGTAGCGCAGCTGCATGGCTTCGGGCTGCTGGGCCAGCATGCGCGCGGCTTCCAGCAGGGAGGCCGCGGCCTGTTTCTCGCCCTCGGCGTGGATCACCTTGGCGCGCCGCTCGCGTTCGGCCTCGGCCTGGCGCGCGATGGCGCGCACCATGGACTCGTTGAGGTCGATGTGCTTGATCTCCACATTGGTGACCTTGATGCCCCAGGCATCGGTCTGCGCGTCCAGGATGCGCTGCAGGTCCAGGTTCAGGCGCTCGCGCTCGGCCAGCATCTCGTCGAGCTCGTGCTTGCCCAGCACCACGCGCAGCGTGGTCTGCGCCAGCTGGCTGGTCGCCATCAGGAAGTTCTCGACCTGGATGATGGCCCTCTGCGGGTCGACCACGCGGAAGAACAGCACGGCATTGACCTTCACCGAGACGTTGTCGCGCGAGATCACGTCCTGCGGCTCCACGTCCATGGTCACGATGCGCAGGTCCACCCGCACCATCTTTTGAATCCCGGGAATCAGCAGCACCAGCCCCGGGCCCTTGACCTTCCAGAAGCGCCCGAGCTGGAACACCACGCCGCGTTCGTACTCGCGCAGGATGCGGATCGCGCTGGCCAGCAGCGCCGCCAGGAACAGCAGCAGCGGCAGCAGCACGTTGCCCAGGCCGAGGTCGATGATCATGATGAGGCTCCTTGTCGTGTCGCTTCGGGTTCGGCCTGCACGTCCAGCGTCAGTCCCCGCACGCCGACCACGCGGACCGCCTGGCCGGGCTGCAGCGGCTCGCGGCAGCTCACGCGCCAGCGCTCGCCCTGGACCTCGGCCCAGCTGTCGCCGTCCGCGACATGCAGCACCCGGCCCGGGGCACCGATCAGCGCCGCATGGCCGCTGACCACGGGGCGCCGGTGCGCTTTCAGCGCCAGGCCCCCACCCAGCAGCACCACGGCCGCCGACAGCAGGGCCAGGCCCACGATCAGCGGCAGCGGCACGCCGAAGCCCGGCAATTCGGTGTCGAACAGCAGCAGGCCGCCGGCGACGAAGGCCGCGATGCCGCCCACGCCCAGCACGCCGAAGCTCGGCGCCAGCAGCTCGGCCACGAACAGTCCCATGCCCAGCAGGATCAGGGCCAGGCCGGCGTAATTGACCGGCAGCAGCTGCAGCGCGAACAGGCCCAGCAGCAGGCTGATCGCGCCGAACACACCGGCCAGGCCCAGGCCGGGCGAGGAGAACTCGAACAGCAGTGCGTAGATGCCCAGCATCATCAAGAGCAGCGCGATGCTGGGCTGGCTGACCACCGACAGCAGCCGGTGCCGCCAGTCGGGCGGCCTTGTCTCGAGCGTCAAGCCGCGCGTGGCCAGCTTCAGCTCGCCGCCGGCCGTGCGCAGGCTGCGGCCGTCGAGCCGGGCCAGCAGCTCGGCGGGGTCGCGCGCCAGCAGGTCGATCACGCGCTCGCGCAGTGCTTCCTCGGCCGTCAGGCTCACGGCCTCGCGCACCGCGCGCTCGGCCCATTCGGCGTTGCGCCCGCGCAGCTGGGCCAGGCCGCGGATGAAGGCGGCGGCGTCGTGCACCTGCTTGGCAGTCATGGCGTCGGCGGGCGGCGCGGGAGCCTTGTCCTTGCCTTGCTTGGCATCGCCCTGGCCGCCCCCCGGTGCGCCGGGCGGCTTGCGCTCGGTGCCGGGCAGGCCGATGGCCACCGGCGTCGCGGCGCCCAGCGTGGTGGCCGGCGCCATGGCCGCCACATGGGCCGCGTAGAGGATGTAGGTGCCGGCGCTCGCGGCGCGCGCGCCCGCGGGCCGCACGTGGACGGCCACCGGCACCGGCGAGGCGAGGATGGCCTGCACCATCTGCCGCATCGAGCTGTCGAGCCCGCCCGGGGTGTCCAGCTCCACGATCACCAGTGGCGCCCCCTCCTGCGCCGCCCGGCGCAGGCCGCGCAACAGGTAGTCGGCACTGGCCGGCCCGATCGCGTCCTGCACCTGCAGCACCGGCACGCTCGCCGTGCCTGCCAGCGAGGTCGGCAGGGCCAGCAGCAGCAACGCTGCCGCAACGATCCAGAACTTGCGCATGGGGCTCATGCAGGCCTCCGTGCGCCCGGCCGGCGGTGCCGGAATCCGGGTCGCACAGCGCAGATGAAAGCACGATGCGGCGCGGCGCAGGGGCGCACGGGCGCGAGCCCCTGATGTCGGCTGGGGATTCGGGACGCCGCCCCGGCGTCAGGCCGGCCGCAGCGCCCGCCGGTACTGTATGGCCTCGGCCACATGGGCTGCGCCCACCCCGGCGGCGCCCGCCAGGTCCGCGATGCTGCGCGCGACCTTGAGCACCCGGTGCGTACTGCGCGCCGACCAGCCCAGGCGGGCGGCGGCGGTCTGGGTGAAGCGCAGGGCCTGGTCGTCGAGCGCCAGCTGGGCGTCGATCTCGCGCCCTTGAAGCGCCTGGTTGGGCTTGCCCTGGCGGTCCAGCGCGCGCTGCCGGGCCCCGACCACGCGCTCGCGGATGGCGGCCGTGCCCTCGCCGGCCGGCGCCCGCAGCAGCTCTTCGGCGGGCAGGGCCGGCACCTCCACATGCAGGTCGATGCGGTCGAGCAGCGGGCCGCTGAGCTTGCCCTGGTAGCGCGACACCTGGTCGGGCGTGCAGCGGCAGCTGCGGCCTGCGGCGCCCAGGTAGCCGCAGGGGCAGGGGTTCATGGCCGCGATCATCTGGAAGCGCGCCGGGAACTCGGCGCGCCGCGCCGCGCGCGCGATCGCGATGCGGCCGGTCTCCAGCGGCTCGCGCAGCGCCTCCAGCGCGGCGCGCGGAAACTCGGGCAGTTCGTCGAGGAAAAGCACGCCGTGGTGGGCCAGCGAAATCTCGCCGGGCCGCGGCGGCGAGCCGCCGCCGACCAGGGCCACGGCGCTGGCCGAATGGTGCGGGCTGGCCGTAGGCCGCTGCGACCAGTGGGCCAGCGAGAAGCGCCCGCCCAGGCTGGCCAGCGCCGCGCTCTCCAGCGCCTCGACCACCGTCATGGGCGGCAGCAGGCCGGCCAGGCGCTGGGCGAGCATGGACTTGCCCGAGCCGGGCGGGCCGACGAGCAGCAGGCTGTGGCCGCCCGCGGCGGCGATCTCCAGCGCGCGCTTGGCCGCGGCCTGGCCCTTGACGTCGGCCAGGTCCGGGCCGGGAGCGGCCTCGCACGGAATCGCGGGCGTCACGCGGGCCCAGCCTTCGCCCTCGGCCGGGGCCGCGGGGGCGGGCAGAAACTGCTGAACCACGTCGAGCAGGTGGCGCGCGCGGTACACCTGGGCGTCGGGCACCAGGGCGGCCTCCTCGGCGCTGCCGGGCGGCAGCACCAGGCGGCTAGCCACGCCCTGCTGGTGCAGGGCCAGGCTCATGGCCAGCGCGCCGCGCACCGGGCGCAATTCGCCCGACAGCGAGAGCTCGCCCGCGAATTCGTGGCCGGCCAGGCGGGCGCCGGCTATCTGCCCGCTGGCGGCCAGGATGCCCAGGGCGATAGGCAGGTCGAAGCGGCCCGAGTCCTTGGGCAGGTCGGCCGGCGCCAGGTTCACGGTGATGCGCTTGTCATGCGGGAACTCGAGGCCCGCGTTCTGCAGGGCCGAGCGCACGCGCTCTCGCGCTTCCTTGACCTCCACCTCGGCCAGGCCGACCAGGGTGAAGCTCGGCAGGCCGTTGGCCAAGTGCACCTCCACGGTGACCGCCGGCGCTTCCAGCCCCAGAACGGCGCGACTTTGCACCAAAGACAAACTCATGGATACTTTCCTCCCAAGACTGGTGCATTGAACGGTTTTCTGCTGCAAATCGTGGCGTAATGCACATTGTTGGTGCCTTGTGCGGGACCATCTTAGTGGTCAAACGCGGCAAGGCCGGCCAGGGTGCACGGATCATGCCCTGTGACAAATTGGCACGTTCCATGCTTGGTTTGAGAAGCTCCTTTCAACAACCTACCAATGGAGAAGTCGATGACATCGAAGTCCGCCAAAGTTCTCGCCGTTGCCGCCCTGGCTGCCCTGCCCATGCTGGCCAGCGCCCAGCTGACCGCCAACGTCAGCCTCACCAGCAACTACAAGTTCCGTGGACAGGATCAGGACCAGAGCCGGACCAAGACCTTCAAGCCGGCGATCCAGGGCGGCTTCGACTACGCCTTCGGCGGGACCGGCTTCTACGTCGGCAACTGGAACTCCAGCGTCGACTGGCTGAGCGGCAACAGCCTCGAGAGCGACGTCTACGGCGGCTACAAGTTCAGCTCCGGCGCTCTGGGCTTCGACGTGGGCGTACTGGCCTACCTGTACCCGGGCAACAACTTCGGCAACACCACCGAGCTCTACGGTGCCGTGAGCTACGGCCCGTTCACGGCCAAGTACTCGCACACCGTGTCGGACGGCTACTTCGGCGTCGGCAAGGCCACCGACGACGGCAAGGGCACGGGCTACCTGAACCTGGCCTATGCCCAGGAAGTCGCCAAGAACGTGACCCTGAAGGCCTCGGTGGGCTTCACCAACTTCAAGGCAGTCACCGGCGCTGCCGACTACACCGACTACAGCGTTGGCGCCTCCTACGACTTCGGCGGCGGCGTCTCGCTGACCGGCGCGGTGGTCGGCGCCAACAAGAAGGCGTCCTACCCCTACGCCATCGATGCCAGCAAGTCGGTCAACAAGAGCGCCTTGATCGTGACGCTCACTAAGACCCTGTAAACACAGACCACAGCAGCGCGGCGCCCGGCGCCGCGCTCTTTCAAACCGAGAGGAACCCCAAATGAAACTGGTGACAGCGATCATCAAACCGTTCAAGCTGGACGAGGTGCGCGAAGCCCTGTCCGGCATGGGCGTGCAGGGCATCACCGTGACCGAAGTCAAGGGCTTCGGCCGCCAGAAGGGCCACACCGAGCTGTACCGCGGCGCGGAATACGTGGTCGACTTCCTGCCCAAGGTCAAGATCGAGGCCGCCGTGGCCGACGACCTGGTCGAGCGCGTCATCGAAGCCATCGAGGGTGCCGCCCGCACCGGCAAGATCGGCGACGGCAAGATCTTCGTCTACGACCTCGAGCAGGTGATCCGCATCCGCACCGGCGAGACCGGCAAGGAAGCATTGTGAGATTTGCGGGACCGGCTGGCGCGCGCCGCGCCCGGCCTGTCCTTCCCGAATAAAGCACAAGACGAGAGAACACGGACATGAAGAAACTGCTTGCCTCCCTGGCCTTGGGCCTGAGCCTGCTGATGGGCGCCGGCCTCGTGTCGGCCCAGGCGCCTGCCGCCGCGCCGGCGGCGACGGCACCGGCCGCCGCCGAAGCCAAGCCCGCCGAAGCCGCTCCCGCAGCGGCGCCCGCCGCCGCTGCTGCGGCCGCGCCTGCCGCTGCCGAAGCCAAGCCGGCCGAAGCCGCCGCCGCTCCGGCACCGGTGCCCAACAAGGGCGATACCGCCTGGATGCTGGTCTCCACCCTGCTCGTGATCCTGATGGTCGTGCCCGGCCTGGCCCTGTTCTACGGCGGCCTGGTGCGCAGCAAGAACATGCTGTCCGTGCTGATGCAGGTCATGGTCACCTTCTCGCTGATCGTGGTGCTGTGGTTCATCTACGGCTACAGCCTGGCCTTCACCGAGGGCAATGCCTATTTCGGCAGCTTCGACCGGCTGTTCATGAAGGGCATCTGGGACAACGCAGCCGGCACCTTCGCCAACGCCGCGACCTTCAGCAAGGGCGTGGTGATCCCCGAGATCGTGTTCGCCGCTTTCCAGGCCACTTTCGCGGGCATCACCTGCGCGCTGATCGTCGGCGCCTTCGCCGAGCGCATCAAGTTCTCCGCCGTGCTGCTGTTCATGACGATCTGGTTCACCTTCAGCTACCTGCCCGTGGCGCACATGGTCTGGTTCTGGATGGGCCCGGACGCCTACACCGGCAAGGAAGTGGTGGACGCGATGACCGCCAAGGCCGGCCTGATCTGGCAGTGGGGCGCGCTCGACTTCGCGGGCGGCACCGTGGTGCACATCAACGCCGCCGTGGCCGGCCTGGTGGGCGCCTTCCTGGTGGGCAAGCGCATCGGCTACGGCCGTGAGTCCATGGCGCCGCACAGCCTGACGCTGACCATGGTCGGTGCCTCGCTGCTGTGGGTGGGCTGGTTCGGCTTCAACGCCGGCTCCGCCCTGGAAGCCAACGGCTTCGCCGCCCTGGCCTTCATCAACACCCTGGTCGCCACCGCCGCCGCCGTGCTGGCCTGGTGCGTGGGTGAGGCGCTGATGCGCGGCAAGGCCTCGATGCTGGGTGCCGCTTCGGGCGCCGTGGCCGGCCTGGTGGCCATCACGCCGGCCGCCGGCAACGTCGGCATCGGCGGTGCCCTGGTGATCGGCCTGATCGCCGGCTTCGCCTGCCTGTGGGGTGTCAACGGCCTCAAGAAGCTGCTCGGCGCGGACGACTCGCTGGACGTGTTCGGCGTGCACGGCGTGGGCGGCATCGTCGGCGCCCTGCTGACCGGCGTGTTCAACTCGCCCAGCCTGGGCGGCCCGGGCTTCGTGGCCGACTGGGTCACCGCCAGCGTGGTGACGGCCGCCGACTACTCGATCGCGGCCCAGGTCTGGACCCAGGCCAAGGCCGTGCTGCTGACCATCGTCTGGTCCGGCGTGGTGTCCTTCATCGCCTACAAGATCGTCGACCTCACGATCGGCCTGCGCGTCAGCGAGGAGCACGAGCGCGAAGGCCTGGACATCACGTCCCACGGCGAAACCGCCTACAACCGCTGATCCGTGCCCGCGGCCTGCCCTGGCAGGCCGGCGGTTCCCGGCATCCAGGGCCCGCCTCCGGCGGGCCTTTTCCATTGGAGCGCCCGGCAGGGCCTGCGTGCACAATGCGTCGGCCAGATTTCATCCGATACCGTCCATGACCCATACCCTCCAACTGTCCAGCGAGCGGCTGCGCTGCGAGATCGCCCCTGCCCTGGGCGGCTGCATCGTCGGGCTCTGGCTGGGCGAGCTGCCGGTGCTGCGCAGCCAGCCGGCGGCCCAGCTCGCCACGTCGCGCCAGTCCGCCAGCTACCCGCTGGTGCCCTATTCGAACCGCATAGCCCAGGCCCTGCTGCAGTGGCAGGGCCAGAGCTACCCGCTGGCGGCCAACAACCCGCCCGAGCCGCACGCCATCCACGGCGTGGGCTGGCAGCAGCCCTGGCAGGTGCTGGCGGCCGACGCGCAGTCGGCCAGGCTCGCCTACCAGCACCTGCCCGACGCCGCCTGGCCCTTCGCCTTCGCCAGCACCCAGGAGTTCCGCCTGACGCCCGATGCGCTGGAGCTCAGGCTCAGCCTCAGCAACCAGGCCGGACAGCCGGTCCCGGCCGGCCTGGGCTGGCATCCCTTCTTCGTCAAGCGCCCGGGCAGCCACATTGCCTTCCAGGCCCAGGGGCGCTGGGAGATGGGCGAGGACAAGCTGCCGACCCGGCGCGCCAGCGTGCAGGGCCTGGACACCGATTGCGCCTCGCTCGACCTGGACCATTGCTTCGACGGCTGGGACGGCCTGGTCCAGCTGCGCGACGAGGCCCTGCGCATGCGCATCCGCTCCGACCTCGGCTGCCTGGTCGTGTTCACCAACGGCGCGCGCGACACCGTCGCCATCGAGCCGGTCAGCCATGTCAACAACGCCGCCAACCTGGTCGCGGCCGGCCAGCGCGCCGAGGACCTGGGCCTGCGCGTGCTGCAGCCCGGTGAGACCATGAGCGCGCAGATGCGCATCGAGGTGGAGGCCGTGCGATGACTTCCTGGCAGACCTTCGTGGACCAGCCCTGCGAGCTCGGCGAATCCCCGTTCTGGCACCCCGTGGAGCAGCGTCTGTACTGGATCGACATCGCGCGGCGCAGCGTGCTGCGCGCCGATGCCGGCGGCGCCGTCGAGCGCTGGGAGTTGCCTCAGGAGCCCGGTTGCATCGCGCCGGCCGCCAGCGGCGGCCTGGTGCTGGGCCTGCGCGACGGCATCTACCGTGCGCGCCAATGGGGCGGCGAGCTGCAATGCCTGGCGCGCCTGCCGCACGACAGCGCCACCGCGCGCAGCAACGACGGCAAGTGCGACGCCCTGGGCCGCTTCTGGGTCGGCACCCTGTACGAGCCGCGCGACCAGGCCGCCGCGGCGCTCTATGCGCTCGACGCGCGGGGCGGCCGCGCGCCGGCGTTGACGCGCATGGCCGGCGAGGCCACGGTGGCCAACGGCCTGGCCTGGTCGCCCGACGCGCGCATCCTGTACTGGGCCGACACCTCTTCGCACCGCATCCGCGCCTGGGACTGGGACGCCGAGGCCAACCAGCTCTCGAACCCGCGCGTATTCCAGCAGATGCCCCCCAAGCCGCCCGGCTGGGCCTGGGGCGACCCGGCCGCCGCGCCCTACGGCGGCCGGCCCGACGGCGCCGCGGTAGATGCCCAGGGCAATTACTGGTCGGCCCAGTACGAGGGGCGCCGCCTGCTCAAGCTCTCGCCGGCCGGCGAGCTGCTGGCCGAGCTGCCCACGCCGGTGCAATGCCCGACCATGGCCTGCTTCGGTGGCGCGGACCTCAGGACGCTGTACCTGACCACGGCGCGCCATGGACGCAGCGCGCGCGAGCTGGCCGAGCAGCCGCAGGCCGGCTGCGTGTTCGCGCTGCGCGTGGACCAGCCGGGCCTGCCGGTCAACTTCTTCCAGGACTGAACGAAAAAAGCGCACAAGCCTCGTTCAAAAACATCAAGCCCGCACAGCGGTCGCGGCGGGATGGATGGACTTACCATGGCCGCATGGATTCCGCCCTTCAGACCCTCACCGAGACCGTGCGCGAAGCCGCCGCCCACGGCCAGCCGCTGCGCATACGCGGCGGCGGCAGCAAGGACTTCTACGGCCAGTCCCTGGTCGGCGAGCCGCTGGACACCCGCGCGCTCAGCGGCATCGTGAGCTACGAGCCCAGCGAGCTGGTGGTCACGGCGCGCGCCGGCCAGCCGCTGGCCGAGCTCGAGGCCGCGCTGGCCGAGCGCGGCCAGTGCCTGCCTTTCGAGCCGCCGCATTTCGGCCCCGGCGCCACCGTGGGCGGCATGGTCGCCAGCGGCCTGAACGGCCCGGCGCGCGCCAGCGTGGGCGCGGTGCGCGACTACGTGCTGGGCCTCAGCCTGCTCAACGGCCGCGCCGAACTGCTGAGTTTCGGCGGCCAGGTCATGAAGAACGTGGCCGGCTACGACCTCAGCCGCCTGATGGCCGGCGCGCTCGGCACCCTGGGCCTGATCGTCGAGGTCAGCCTCAAGGTGCTGCCCATGGCGCCGGCCGAGGCCACCCTGTGGTTCGACATGGACGAAGACGCCGCGCGCATCCAGCTCAACCGCTGGGGCGGCCAGCCCCTGCCCATCAACGCCTGCTGCTGGCAGGCGGGCCGGCTGGCCCTGCGCCTGCGCGGCGCGCGCGCTGCCGTGGCCGCGGCGCAGAAAACCATGGGCGGCCAGGCCGTGGACGGGGCGGCCGATCCCCTGTGGCAGAACCTGCGCGAGCAGACCCTGCCCTTCTTCGCGTCCCGGCCCGGCCAGGCGCTGTGGCGCCTGAGCCTGCCCGACACGGCCGCCGCGCTGGATATCGGCCCCACCCTGGTGGAGTGGGGCGGGGCGCAGCGCTGGGTCTGGCTGCCGGTGGGCGATGCCGAGCGCGTGCGCGCCGCGGCGGCGCGTGCCGGCGGCCATGCCACGCTGTTCCGCGGCGGCGACGACCGTACGCCCGTGTTCACGCCGCTGGCGCCGCCGCTGGACCGCATCCACCGCGAGCTAAAGGCCCAGTTCGACCCGGCGGGCATCTTCAACCGCGGCCGCCTGTACTCTGAATTCTGACCATGCAGACCCATCTCGCCCCCGAATTCCAGGACACACCCGAAGGCCGCGAGGCCGAGGCCATCCTGCGCAAATGCGTGCACTGCGGCTTCTGCACCGCCACCTGCCCGACCTACCAGCTGCTAGGCGACGAGCTCGACGGGCCGCGCGGCCGCATCTATTTGATGAAGCAGGTGCTCGAGGGCGCCGAGCCCACGCGCAAGACCCAGCTGCACCTGGACCGCTGCCTGACCTGCCGCAACTGCGAGAGCACCTGCCCCTCGGGCGTGCAGTACGGCCACCTGGTCGACATAGGCCGCAAGATCGTCGAGGCCAAGGTGCCGCGCCCGGCCGGCGAGCGCGTGCTGCGCTGGGCGCTCAAGCAAGGCCTGCCCTCGCCGCTGTTCGCCCCGGCCATGAAGCTGGGCCAGGCCGTGCGCGGCCTGCTGCCCGCCAAGCTCCAGGCCAAGGTGCCGCCGAAGCAGGCGGCCGGCAGCTGGCCGACCCGCACCCATGCGCGCAAGGTGCTGATGCTGGCCGGCTGCGTGCAGCCCGCCATGATGCCCAACATCAACAGCGCCACGGCGCGCGTGCTCGACGCCGCCGGCATCCAGACCCTGGTCGCGCCCGAGGCCGGCTGCTGCGGCGCGGTCAGGTTCCACCTGAACGACCAGGAAGGGGGCCTGGCGCAGATGCGCGCCAACATAGACGCCTGGTGGCCCCTGGTCGAGCAAGGCCAGGTCGAGGCCATCGTCATGAACGCCTCGGGTTGTGGCGTCACGGTCAAGGAATACGGCCATCTGCTGCAGCACGACCCGGCCTACGCGGCCAAGGCGCGCCGCATCGGCGAGCTCACGAGGGACCTTAGCGAGCTGCTGCCCGATCTCGTGGCCGCGCTGCGCGGTCGGGTCAAGGCGCCAGCCGGCCGCGTCGTCTTCCACCCCCCTTGCACGCTGCAGCATGGCCAGCAGCTGCGCGGCGGGGTGGAAAAGCACCTGGGCGAACTCGGCTTCGAGCTGCGCCTCGCGGCCAGCGAATCGCATCTGTGCTGCGGCTCGGCCGGCACCTACTCGGTGCTCCAGCCCGAGCTCAGCCTGCAGCTGCGCGACCGCAAGCTGGCCCAGCTGCAGGCCAGCCAGCCCGAGTGCATAGCCAGCGCCAACATAGGCTGCATTACCCACCTGCAAAGCGGCACCGACACGCCGGTGCGGCACTGGGTCGAGCTGCTCGACCAAGCCCTGGCCGGCTGACCCGATTCGCCGGGGCTGGCATGATGGCGGGTTTTGACCCGCCGCTTCGTCACGCCATGACCGACACCCTGCCCGACCAGGCCCCCCTTTCCGCTGTGGCCGCCGAGCCTGCCGCCACGCCTGCCGAGGTGAAAGCCGCCGAAGTTGCCGCCCCGGCCAGACCTGCCGCCCCCCGCGGCGCGCGGCGCGGCCGCCGGGGCGCTGGCCGCGGGGGGCGCCCGTCCCCCCAGGCGGCCGCGCCCGCGGCGCCCCGGCCGGACCGTCCCGCCGCGCCGCGCCGCAGCCACCCCCTGCTCGAGCGGCTGGCCGGCCTCTACCCGCGCCTGTTCGGCGAGGCGCCGGCGCCGCTCAAGCGCGGCATCTTCGAAGACCTGCTGGCCGCCCATGGCGCGGACCTCGAGCCCGAGGCGCTGAAGGCCGCGCTGGCCCTGCACACCCGCTCCACGCGCTACCTCTCGGCCATGGCCTCGGGCCAGCCGCGCCGCGACCTGCAGGGCCAGGCCGTGGAGGCCGTGGCGCCCGAACATCAGCACCATGCCCTGCTCGAGGTGTTCCGCCGGCGCAAGCCGCGCGAGGGCGAGGACCCGCGCGCCAAGCTGCGCGAGCGCCTGCTCCAGGCCTTCGAGGCCTCGGGCCTGACGCGCGAGGCCTATGCCGAGCGGGTGCGCGGACGCGACGAGTCGGCCAACGCCCTGCTCGACGAGGCCCTGGCCGAGGCCGCCGCGCGCGCCGCCAAGGACGAGGCCCTGCTGCGCGCCTTCGAGGCCAGCGGCCAGGCCGTGCCGGCCTTCGCCGAGCTTTACGGGCTGGACCCGCGCGCCGCCGAGCGCACCCTGGCGCGCGCGCAACGCCGCCGCGAGATCGTCGCGTGAGCCCCAGGGACCTGTTCGCCGGCGTGGCCTACGCGCTGGCGGCGGGCCTGATGTGGGGGCTGGTGTTCGTCGCGCCGGCCCTGCTGCCCGATTACCCGCCGCCGGCCCTGGCCTTCGGCCGCTACCTGGCCTTCGGCCTGGTGGCCCTGCTGCTGGCCCTGCCCGACCGCGCGCGCCTGGCCGCGCTCACGCGCGCCGACTGGGCCGAGGCCTTCAAGCTGTCCCTGGTGGGCAACATCCTTTATTACCTGTTCCTGTCGGCCGGCATCCAGGCCGCGGGCGTGCCGCTGGCCAGCGTGATCATCGGCGCGCTGCCGGTGGTGATCGCGGTCTGCGCCAACTGGCACGAGCGGGCCCTGCCCTGGGCCAGGCTGGCGCCCTCGCTGGGCCTGATCGCCGCCGGCATCGCCCTGGTCAACCGCTCGGAAATGGCGCGGGTCGAGGCCGGCGGAGCCGGGGCCTACTCGCTGGGCGCCGCGCTGACCGGGGTGGCCGTCGCGGCCTGGACCTGGTACCCGATACGCAACGCGCGCTGGCTGCAGCGCCACCCGGCCCTGTCGGCCACCGCCTGGACCACGGCCCAGGGCCTGGCCACGCTGCCGCTGGCGGCCTTGGGCTGGATAGGCTACCTGCTGTGGCCGGGCGAGGGCGCGTTCGCCGCCAGCGGCTGGGCCGGCCTGGGCCCCCGGCCCGGCCTGTTCCTGCTGCTGATGTTGGCCATGGGCCTGTTCGCCTCCTGGCTGGGCACCCTGGCCTGGAGCCGCGCCAGCCAGCGCCTGCCCACCTCGCTGAGCGGCCAGCTCATCGTGTTCGAGACCCTGGCGGCCCTGGCCTACGGCTTCTGGCACCGCGGCCAGGGGCCCGACCTCGGCACGGGTGCGGGCATCGCCCTGCTGGTGGCCGGCGTGGTGCTGGGCGTGCGCGCCTTTCAGCGCCAGACCACCGCCTGAGGTTCAGGCCTTTACCGCCAGCGCCGCCTCGATGTCGCCGGCCAGCTGCGCGGGCGGGGTGCGCGGGGCGTAGCGGCGCAGCACCCGGCCGTCGCGGCCGACCAGGAACTTGGTGAAGTTCCACTTGATGGCCCGGGTGCCGAGCAGGCCGGGGGCCTGGTCCTTGAGCCAGCGGTACAGCGGGTGGACGCCGGGGCCGTTGACCTCGAGCTTGGCCATCATCGGAAAGTCCACGCCGTAGTTGCTTGCGCAGAAGGCCGCGATCTCGTGCTCGGGGCCAGGCTCCTGGCGGCCGAACTGGTTGCAGGGGAAGCCCAGCACCACCAGGCCGCGCGGTCCGTAAGCCTTGTGCAACTGCTCCAGGCCTGCGTACTGCGGCGTGAAGCCGCAGGCGCTGGCGGTGTTGACGATCAGCAGCACCTGGCCGCGCCAGGCGGCCAGCGGCTGGGGCCGGCCGTCGATGCGGGGCGCGTCGAAGTCGTAAGCCGTGGTCATGGTTCCTCCGTTCAGGAGCCGGCCAGCGCGCTGCGCTCGACGCGCGTCGGCCAGGCCGAGAGCGCGGCCGCCAGGATCACCAGCGCGCCGCCCGCCAGGGTGCGCGCCGACAGCTCGGCCGCGCCCAGCAGCACCGAGGACAGGCTGGCGAACACCACCTCGGACAGCATGATCAGCGCCGTGGCATGGGCGCGCAAGCGCGCCGCGCCGTACTGCAGGGCCAGGTTGCCGGCCAGGAATGCGAGGCTCAGCAGCCCGCCCAGCACCAGCCAGTCGGCGGAGGGGGCCGGCAGCGGCGTGACGCCGCCCCTGCCCAGGGTCAGGCCCAGCAGCGCGACCGCGCTCGCCATCCCCGCGCCGCCGCCGAACATGGCCAGGGCGCGCGAGGCCTCGGGCGTGCGGTGCAGCCGGCGCAGCAGCACATTGGTCAGCGCGAAGCTGAAGCCGCCCAGCAGGGCCAGGAAGTCGGCCGCGGTCTCGGGCCAGGGCCAGGCCGAGTCCGGCGCCTTGAGCACGATCAGCACCCCGCTCAGGGCCAGCGCCAGCCGGCCCAGCGCGGCGCGCGTGGGCCGCTCGCCGAGCAGCCACCAGGCCAGCAGGATGGACCAGGCCGGCATCAGGTAGAACAGCAGCACCACGCGCACCACGTCGCCCACGGTCACGGCCCAGTTGAAGCCCACGTTGGACAGGCCCGTGGCCAGCATCAGCAGCCACAGCAGGGGCTGGCGGCTCCAGCCGCGCCAGGCGCCGGGCCGCCAGGCCAGCAGGCAGGCCAGCGAGAGCAGGTAGACCATGGCCGTGGCCCACAGCGGGTGCAGGCCCAGCCGCTCGAGCTGGCGGAACGGCCACCAGGACAGCCCCCAGACCAGGGCGTTGAGCAGCAGCGCGAGGGTGGGAAGCAGGGGCGCGTGGCCGGGCATCAATGGTGCGTGTCGCTACGGGCGATGGCCAGCAGGTGCTCGACCTCCGCGCGGTAGCGCACGAGGTTGGTCTTGTGCCAGCGCTGGATCAGCCACATCACGCCGGCCACCACCACGCCGAAGGCCGTGATCGCGCCGAAGGCCGACAGGCCCATGCCAGTGGACAGGCTGTAGAACGCGCCCAGGCCCAGGATGCAGGCCTGCTCGTTGAAGTTCTGCACCGCGATCGAGCGCCCGGCGCCCATCAGGTTGTGGCCGCGGTGCTGCAGCAGCGCGTTCATCGGCACCACCAGGAAGCCGCCCAGGCCGCCCAGCAGCACCAGGAAGGGCGCCGCCACCCAGACGTTGCCGATGAAGTTCATGCCTATCACCAGCAGGCCCATGGCGACGCCCAGCGGGATCACCGAGGTCGCCATGTCCAGCCGCATGCGCACCGAGGCCACCACCGCGCCCACGGCGGTGCCTATCGCCACCACGCCGACCAGGGATGAGGCCTCGGTGGTGCTGTAGCCCAGCGCGGCGGCGCTCCAGGCCAGCACGATGTAGCGCAGGTTGCCGCTCACGCCCCAGAACAGCGTGGTGGTGGACAGCGAGATCTGGCCCAGCTTGTCCTGCCAGAGCCGGTAGTTGCAGTGCCAGAAGTCGGGCAGCAGGCGCAGCGCGTTGCGCAGCGTGCCCAGGCGCGGGTCGCTGCGCATGGGCCGCATCTCCACGCCAGTGTGCGGAATGCGGGTGTTGAACCAGGCCGCCACGGCGTAGACGAAGATCAGCACGAAGATCGCCGCCTCGGGCGCCGTGTCCACGCCGGTGGTGAGCACCGGGAAGTCGAAGGACAGCATGGTGGGCGCGAGCATGGGGCCGACCAGCTGGCCGCCCAGCAGCACGCCCAGGATGATGGAGGCGATGGTCAGGCCCTCGATCCAGCCGTTGGCCTTGACCAGCTGGGAGGCCGGCAGCAGCTCGGTCAGGATGCCGTACTTGGCCGGCGAGTAGGCCGCCGCGCCCAGGCCCACGATGGCATAGGCCGCCAGCGGGTGCAGCCCGACCAGCATCAGCAGGCAGCCCACCACCTTGATCGCGTTGCTGATGAACATCACCTTGCCCTTGGGCAGGGCGTCGGCGAAGGCGCCTACGAAGGGCGCGAGGATCACGTAGAACAGCGCGAACATCGGCACCAGGGCGGCGCGCTGCCACTCGGCGGCCCCACCGCTGCGCAGCAGTTCGACGGCGGCCACGAACAGCGCGTTGTCGGCCAGCGAGCTGAAGAACTGCGCCGACATGATGGTGTAGAAACCGCGCTTCATCGAATGGCTGTCATGGGCAATGGCCGGGGGATGCCGGGGTCAGAAAAAAGTGTGTCTCCAAGTGACAGCGGGTTATATCACGCCGCCCGTGACGGTCCGGCGGCCTGTATCCGTGCACCATTGTGCGGCAGGGCCGCTGTTTTGCAGGCGCGCTGGGCGAAGCCAGGCGCCGGCCCGGCGGACTGCTCAGTCCCTGGTGCTGGCCTGGGGCGACTTGGCCGGGCCGGCGCCGAACGCCCGGACCTGCGCGGCCAGAAAGCGGTACAGGCGCGGGTCGTTCGAGTAGCCGACGTTGAAGCGCAGCCAGGGCGAGGGCTGCTGGTCGGGCCGGAACAGGTAGCCCGGCGCGAGCATGATGCCCTCGGCCACCGCGCGCTGCGCCACCTCGCGCACGTCCACCATGTCTGGCGCAAAGCCGGCCCACACGAACAGGCCGCCCGTGGGCCGGGTGAACAGCCGCATGCCCGCGGCGGCCAGCCCGTCGCACACGGCCCGCTGCTCGACTGCCAGGTTCTCGGCCAGCCGCGCCAGGTGCGCTCGGTGGTGGCCTTCCACCAGCACCGCGTGCACCAGCTTCTCGCTGAGCTCGGACGTGGTGAGGCCGCTGGCCATCTTCAGGTAAACCAGCCTCTCGGCCATGTCCTCGTTGCAGGCGACAAAGCCGACGCGCAGGGTGGGCGAGATGGTCTTGGAAAAACTGCCTATGTGCACCACGCGCTGCAGCTGGTCCAGGCTGGCGATGCTGTGGGCGGCCGCCGGCTGCAGGCCCGCGAAGATGTCGTCCTCCACGATGCGGAAGTCGTACTGCTCGGCCAGGCGCAGGATCTGGTGCGAGGCTGCAGGCGTGCAGCAGCCGCCCGTGGGGTTGTGCAGGTTGGTGTTGGTGAAGAACGCCTTGGGCCGGTAGCGCTGCGCGAGCGCCTGCAGCGCCTCGACGTCGGGCCCCTCGGGTGTACGCTCCACGCCGATCAGCCGCACATCGAGCGCGCGCAGCGTAGGGAAGAGGTTGCAGTAGCCCGGGTCGTCCACCAGCACCGTGTCGCGCGACTGAAGCAGGCAGCGCGCCACCAGGTCCAGCGCCTGCGACGCACCATGGGTGAGCACGATCTGGTGCGGCGCGGCGTCGATGCTGCGCGCCGCCAGCTGCGTCTGCACCTGCTGGCGCAGCGGCAGGTAGCCGTAGGGCGTGCCGTAGCTCGCGAAACTCGCGGCCTGCTTGCGCGCCAGTCCCGCGAGGGCATGGCGCAGGCCGTCGATGTAGAGATGGTCGGGCGGCAGCCAGCCGCAGCCCGCGTTGAGCAGGGTGGCGTCGTCCTCGTACACGCGCTGCAGCAGCCACAGCGAATCCACCGAGGTATTGCCCACGAAGGGCTTGCGCCGCTGCACCGTGGTGCGGCTGATGGCGGCGGTGACGAAGTAGCCGCTGGCCGGGCGCGCCTCGATATAGCCTTCGGCGACCAGCCGGTTGTAGGCGTTGGTCACCGTCATGGTGCTGATGCCGCAGTGCCGCGCCAGACTGCGTACCGATTCGAGCTTCGTGCCCGCGCGCAGAGCGCCCTTGTTGATCTTGTCGACCAGCGCATCGTAGACTTGGCGCACCAAGGGCGTGGGCAGCTTGCTGTTGATAGTGATCACGTGGTCCTGGTTCCCGCAGGGCGTTGCGACGGGCGATGCACTGTCTATGTACATCTGCCCGACCCATGCGGGAAATCCTGCATGCATCGGTGCAACTGTTATAGCGCACAGCGCCGCAACTGTATATATCCAACAGGGGAGGCGGCCCCTACATTTCCTTCATGCCTCTTTGCTTGCGTGCAGGGGGTGCTGGCGGCGGGCCCCGGCCTGTCATGGAAGGCTTCTCTCCCGGAATGGACATGCAAATGCAGAAGATCGATGTCATGAGCGCCGTCGCACCAGCCATCCGGCGCGGGCTCTCGCGCCGCCAGCTCGCCTGCGGCATGGCGGCCGGGCTGGTGCTCGCGGCCGCGCTGCCGGCGCAGGCCCAGGCGCCGGCTTCCACCCTCAAGATCATCGCCCAGTCCAACATCACCATCCTCGATCCGATCTGGACCACGGCCTACGTGACGCGCAACTTCGGCTACATGGTTTACGACACGCTGTTCGGCACCGACGCCCAGGGCGGGATCAAGCCGCAGATGGTCGACAAGTGGGCTGTTTCCAAGGACAAGAAGTCCTGGACCTTCACGCTGCGCGACGGCTTGGAGTTCCACGACGGCAAGCCCGTCACCAGCGAGGACGTGGTGGCTTCACTCAAGCGCTGGTCCAGCCGCGATACGCTGGGCGGCCTGCTCGCCAAGTCCATCGACAGGTACGAGACGCCGGACGCGAAGACCTTCATCATCGTGCTCAAGGAGCCCTTCGGACTGGTGCTCGAGGCCCTGGGCAAGCCCTCGTCGAACGTGCCCTTCATCATGCCCAAGCGCGTGGCGGACACGCCGGGCGACCAGCAAATCAAGGAAACCATCGGCTCCGGCCCCTTCATCTTCAGGGCCGATGAGTTCAAGCCCGGCGAACGCGTGGTGTTCGCCAAGAACCCGAAATACAAGCCGCGCGCCGAGGCGCCCTCGGGCACCACCGGCGGCAAGCAGGTCTACGTGGACCGCGTCGAGTGGCTGATCATCCGGGATCCGCAGACGCAGATGAATGCGCTGATCGCCGGCGAGGCCGACATCCTTGAGCAGCCGGCGTTCGAGCAGTACGCCACGCTGCGCGTCAATCCGAACATCCAGCTGGTCGATGCGCAGCCTTCGGGCCTGCAGTACATCTTCCGCTTCAATCACCTGCAGCCGCCGTTCAACAACGAGAAGATCCGCCATGCGGCGATGATTGCCATGGGCCAGGAGCAGTTCCTCAAGACCCAGGTGGGCACGCCCGGCCTGTACAAGTTCTGCAAGAGCATGTTCCCCTGCGGCACGGCCTTCGAGTCGCAGGCCACAGGCGACTACACCGGCGTCGCCAACCCGCAGAAGGCCCGGCAGCTGCTGCAGGAAGCCGGCTACAAGGGCGAGCCCATCGTCCTGATGCGGCCGACCGACCAGGCGCCCATCAGCAAGCTGCCGCTGGTGGCCAAGCAGCAGCTCGAACAGGCCGGCTTCAAGGTCGACCTGCAGACCATGGACTGGCAGACCCTGGTGTCGCGCCGCGCCAAGAAGGACGCGCCCTCGGCCGGCGGCTGGAACGCCTTCCTGACCGCCTGGGTGGCCGAGGACATCCAGAACCCGTTGACCATGGCCATGATGAACGCGCGCGGCGACAAGGGCTGGTTCGGCTGGCAGGACGACGCCAAGCTCGAGGGGATCAAGGCCCAGTTCGCCCGCGCCGGCACCGACGCCGAGAAGAAGAAGCTCGCGGAAGCCGCCCAGCTGCGCGCCTTCGAGACCGTCAGCCACGTGCCGCTGGGCCAGTACAGCGTGCCCGCGGCGGTGCGCAAGGGCGTCACCGGCATCGTGCCGGCCGGCGCGCAGGTCTACTGGAACATCAAGAAGCAGTGATCCGCCGCGGGCGGATCCCGACAGGGAATCCGGCATGTTGACATTTCTCGGCAAACGCCTGCTGGCCACGCTGCCCGTGCTGCTGGTGGTAGCCATCGCGGTGTTCATGATCGTGCGCCTCACGCCGGGCGATCCGGCGGCCGTCATCGGCGGCAACGGCGCCACCAGCGAGGACATCGCCCGCATCCGCGAGCAGCTCGGCCTCGCCAAGCCGCTGTGGACGCAGTTCGTCATCTGGAGCGAGGGCGTGCTGCGGGGCGATCTGGGCTATTCGTTCTTCCTCAACAAGCCCGTGCTGGAACTGATCGCCCAGCGCATGGAGCCCACGCTCTCGCTGGCCGGCGGCACGCTGCTGCTGGCGATCGCCATCGCGCTGCCACTGGGCACGCTGGCGGCCTGGCGCATGGGCGGCTGGCTGGACCGCGCGGTCATGGCCTTTTGCGTCGCCGGCTTTTCGGTGCCGGTGTTCGTTATCGGCTACGTGCTGATCTACGTCTTCGCGCTGCAGCTGAAGTGGTTCCCGGTGCAGGGCTACCAGCGCCTCGCGGCGGGCCTCGGCCCCTGGTTCATGCAGCTCGCGCTGCCCTGTCTCACGCTGGCCGTGACCTACGTGGCGCTGCTGGCGCGCGTGACCCGTGCCTCCGTGAGCGAGGCGCTGACCGAGGACTACATCCGCACCGCGCGCGCCAAGGGCATCAAAGAGAGGGCGGTGCTCACGCACCACGCGCTGCGCAATGCGGCCGTGCCGGTGATGACGGTGATCGGTGTCAGCGCCGCTCTGCTGCTGAGCGGCGTGGTGGTGACCGAGACCGTGTTCGCCATTCCCGGCCTGGGCCAGCTGACGGTGGATGCGGTGCTTAACCGCGACTTTCCGGTGCTGCAGGGCGTGGTGCTGTTCTTCGCGCTGACCTACGTGCTGATCAACCTGCTGGTCGACGTGAGCTACCTTTTCCTCGACCCGCGCATCCGCTACTGAACCCGACATGAACACCTGGAAAAGACTCTGGCGTAACGGTGCGGTGCGCGGCGCCGCCGCGGTGTTGGCCGTTCTGGCACTGCTGGCGTTGCTCGCGCCCTGGCTCGGCACGCTGGACCCTTCCGCGATGGATGCCTCCTTCGTTTCGGCGCCCGCCGGCACCGCCGGCCAGGTGACGCTGCTCGATGGCAGGCAGGTCGCCCACACGTTCTGGATGGGCAGCGACAGCTTCGGGCGCGACGTCTGGAGCCGGGTGCTCTACGGCACCCGCATCTCGCTCACGGTGGGTCTCTTCACCGCCGCGGTGGCGGTGCTGCTCGGCTGCCTGCTGGGCATGCTGGCCGGCTACTTCCGCGCGGTCGATGCCGTGCTCATGCGCGTCATGGACGGCCTCATGGCCATCCCTGCGGTGCTGCTGGCCATCACGCTGGTGGCCGTGCTGGGCGCCAGCCTGTCCACCGTGATCCTCGCCATTGCCGTGCCTGAAGTGCCGCGCGTCACGCGGCTGGTGCGCGCGCTGGTCATGGGTCTGCGCGACGAACCCTTCGTCGAGGCGGCGCGTGCGCTGGCCACGCCCAACGCCGTGATCCTGTGGCGCGATATCCTGCCCAACGCGCTGGCGCCGCTGATCGTGCAGGGCACCTTCATCGCCGCCTCGGCCGTGCTGACCGAGGCCATCCTGAGCTTCCTCGGCCTGGGCCTGCCGGCCGACGTGCCGACCTGGGGCAGCATCATGGCCGAAGGCCGCGTGCAGTTCTCGCAGAGCCCCGGCAACGTGATGTTCCCGGCCCTGTTCCTGGTGCCCACGGTGCTGGCCATCAACCTGCTCGGCGACGGCCTGCGCGACGTGCTCGACCCCAAATTCTCCCAACGCGTGTGAGCCCAGCCATGACCGACCAGACCATCCTCCACGTCGAAGGCCTGCAGGTGGCCCTGCCCGCCGACGCCGACCGGCCGTTTGCGATCGAGAACCTCTCGCTGCGCATCCGCGCCGGCCGCACGCTGTGCATCGTCGGCGAATCGGGCTCCGGCAAGTCGGTGCTGGCCACCACCGTGATGGGTCTGCTCGCCAAGGGGCTGGAGATCCGCGCCGGCCGCATCGCGCTGGCGGGCGAGACCCTGCTGGCCGACGGCCGCTACCTGCCGCAGCCGCGCCTGCGCGCCCTGCGCGGCACCGGCATGGCCATGGTGTTCCAGGAGCCCATGACCGCGCTTAACCCGGTGCATACTTGCGGCGAGCAGGTCGACGAGCTGCTGCGCACCCACACCGGCTGGCCGGCGGCCAAGCGGCGCGCGCACATCCTCGCCATCTTCGAGCGCGTGCGCCTGCCCGAGCCCGCGCGCATCTATGCGAGCTACCCGCACCAGCTCTCGGGCGGGCAGCGCCAGCGCATCGTGATCGCGATGGCCATCGTCCTCAAGCCCAGGTTGCTGATCTGCGACGAGCCGACCACCGCGCTGGACGTGACCACGCAGGCCGAAATCCTCAAGCTGATCGCCGAGCTGCAGGCCGAGCAGGGCAGCGCCGTGCTGTTCATCACGCACGACATGGGCGTGGTCGCCGAGATCGCCGACGAGGTGATGGTGATGCACCGCGGCCAGGTGGTGGAGCAGGGGCCGTGCGAGCAGGTGCTGCTGCAGCCGCGCGAGGCCTACACCCGCATGCTGCTCGACGCCGTACCCGGCATGACGCCGCCCGCGCCGCGCGCGCCGGCCGGCGGCCCGCCGATGCTGGCGGGCCGGGGCGTGAGCAAGACCTACGTGCGGCGCGACTGGCTGGGCCGCGCGCGCCACAACACCGCGCTGCACGATGCGGCCGTGGCCGTGCACCGCGGCGAGACCGTGGGCATCGTCGGCGAATCGGGTTCGGGCAAGTCCACGCTGGCGCGCTGCATGATCCGCCTGATTGACCCAAGCGCGGGCATCATCCAGTGGGGCGACACCGAGGTGCAGGACCTGTCCGAAGGCCGGCTGCGCCCGCTGCGCTCGCGCGTGCAGGTGGTGTTCCAGGACCCGAACCGCTCGCTCAACCCGCGCCGCCGCGTCGGCTCCTCCATGGTCGAGGGCGCGATCAATTTCGGCATGGACGCGCGCCAGGCGAGCCAGACGGCCGAGCAGCTGATGGACCGCATCCAGCTGCCGCGCCAGGCGCTCGAGCGCTACCCGCACCAATTTTCCGGCGGCCAGCGCCAGCGCCTGGCGATCGCGCGCGCCATCGCTTGCCAGCCACAGGTGCTGGTGGCCGACGAGGCCGTGTCCGCGCTCGACGTGTCGGTGCAGGCGCAGATCCTCGACCTGCTGCGCAGCATCCAGGCTGAGCTGGGCCTGGGGCTCTTGTTCATCACGCACGACCTGCGCGTGGCCGCCCAGCTGTGCGACCGCGTGATCGTGATGCACCAGGGGCGGATCGTGGAAGAGGGCTTGACCTCGGAGGTTTTCGCCCGCCCCGCGCACCCGTACACACGCAAGCTGCTGGCGGCAGCGCCGAGCGCCGAGCTGGGGCATCGGCACGCCATCTCTCAATAGGACAGACAACATGACATTGGCAATGAGCTGGGACGAGTGGGCCGCGCACGACGCCGTGGGCCTGGCCGAACGGGTGCGCAAGGGCGAAGTGACGCCCGCCGAGCTGGCGCGGCAGGCCGCCGCCGGCGTGGAGAAGGTCAACCCCGCGGTGAGCGCCGTGGTCGAGGTGTTCGAGGACGTGGTGGCCGATCCGCGCAAGGACGGCATGAACCCCGACGGCCCCTTCGCCGGCGTGCCCTTCCTCATGAAGGACCTGGGCCCCACGCTCAAGGGCCGGCTGCAGGAGCAGGGCTCGCTCTTCATGCGCGGCAACCGTCCCACGGCCGACACCTGGCTCACCAGCCGCATGCGCAACGCTGGCCTGAACCTGATGGGCCGCACCACCACGCCGGAATTCGGCGTCTGCAGCTCGGCCGAGAACCCGGCGGTCTACGTCACGCGCAATCCCTGGAACACCGACTACACCACCTGCGGGTCCTCCGCCGGCACCTCCGCCATCGTGGCGGCGGGCGTGGTGCCCATGTCGCATGCGACGGACGGCGGTGGCTCCATCCGCATCCCGGCTGGCTTCAACGGCAACATCGGCCTGAAGCCCTCGCGCGGCGTGTTCTCCATAGCCCCCCACCTGTCGGACATCACCGGCTACGTGTCGATCCAGGGCTGCCACAGCCGCACGGTGCGCGACACCGCCACCTTCGTCGACGTCTGCCGCGGCGGCGCGCCGGGCGAGTTCATGCCCTACTGGATGCCGCCCGAGCCCTATGCCGAGCTGATCCGCAAGGACCCGGGCCGCCTGCGCATCGCGCTCTCGCACGAGTGGGGCGACTACCGCGCCACGCCGCACATCGTGGCCGAGCTGGAGCGCGCCGGCCGCTTCCTGGAAGGCCTGGGTCACCACGTGGAGTGGGCGCTGCCCCAGGCGGACCTGCGCGCCGCCTTCGCCGCACAGACCACCTGCTACATCAGCAACTTCGCGCAGGTCATCAACGGCATGCTGGCCGGGCGCGGCCTCGCGCGCCCGCCGGCTGAGCTGATCGAGCCGATCAACATCCGCATCTGGGAGGCGGGCAAGGACATGTCGTACGCCGAGCGCTACCAGATGCAGGGCGTGTTCAACAGCACGGCGCGCGCGTTCGGCAGCTTCTTCGAGGACTGGGACATCATCCTCACGCCCATTACCGCGCTGCCCACGCCGCGCGTGGGCACCATGGAGTACCTGACGATCAGCGACAACCCGGATGTGCTGGACTGGTTCGCCAACCTGTGGAAGTTCTTCGCCTACACGCCGCTGTCGAACCTGTGCGGCATCCCGGCCATCTCGCTGCCGATGGCGCGGCAGGAGAACGGGCTGCCCTTCGGCATCCAGGCGCAGGCCAGACAGGCCAACGATGGCCTGCTGCTGCAGCTCGCGGCGCAGATCGAGCGCGCCCTGGGCGGCCGCTGGAACGACGGCCGCCAGCCCGGCGTGCACGTGCGCAGCGCCTGAACCTTGCGAAGGCGGTTCCCGGCACGGCTGTGCTGCCGGCATGGCGCCTGACGCTGGGGTGGTGGTGCCCGCCCTGACCGCGGGGCGCTGCGGCGCCGATGCCAGAATACGCTGGTACCGCCAGCCCCTTCCCTGACGCTCCATGCCCCGTCCCATCCACGCCACCATCCACACCGAAGCCCTGCGTCACAACCTCGCGCGCCTGCGTGCCGCCGCGCCCGACGCCCGGGTCTGGGCCGTGGTCAAGGCCAACGCCTACGGCCACGGCCTGGAGCGGGCCTTCGAAGGCCTGCGCGGCGCCGACGGCTTTGCCCTGCTGGACCTGGCCGAGGCCGAGCGCCTGCGCCAGCTCGGCTGGCGCGGCCCCATCCTGCTGCTCGAGGGCGTGTTCGAGGCGCGCGACCTCGAGCTGTGCTCGCGCCTGAACCTCTGGCACACGGTGCACTGCGACGCCCAGATCGACATGCTGGCCAGCCACAAGACGCACCAGCCGCACCGGGTCTTCCTCAAGCTCAACTCGGGCATGAACCGCCTGGGCTTCACGCCGGCGCGCTTTCGCTCGGCCTGGACGCGGCTGAACGCCCTGCCGCAGGTCGACGAGATCTCGCTGATGACGCATTTCGCCGACGCCGACCTGGCCGGCGGCATCGACGCCCCGCTGGCCCGCTTCACCGAGGCCACCCAGGACCTGCCCGGCGAGCGCAGCCTGGCCAACAGCGCGGCCACGCTGCGCCACGGCCTGGAGCCGGCCGTGCGCGCCGACTGGGTGCGCCCCGGCATCGCGGCCTACGGCGGCGTGCCGGACTATCCCGAGCATGACGCCGCCCACTGGGGCCTGCAGCCCGCCATGAGCCTGAACTCCCGCCTGATCGGCGTGCAGCAGCTGCAGGCCGGCGACGCCGTGGGCTATGGCTCGAGCTTCCGCGCCAGCGGCCCCCTGCGCGTCGGGGTCGTGGCCTGCGGCTATGCCGACGGCTACCCGCGCCACTGCGCCACCGGCACGCCGGTGCTGGTCGACGGCGTTCGCACGCGCACCCTGGGCCGGGTCAGCATGGACATGATCGCGGTGGACCTCGGCGTCTTGCCCGAGGCGGGCCTGGGCAGCGAGGTCACGCTCTGGGGCCGCGCCGGCAACGGCGCCCTGCTGCCCATAGACGAGGTGGCCCAGGCCGCCGGCACCGTGGGCTACGAGCTCATGTGTGCGCTGGCGCCGCGCGTGCCGGTGACGGTGGCGCCTTAGCCTCCCAGGCACTGAGCCTCAGCCCTGCGTCGGCGAGAAGCGGGCCACCAGCTCCCGGCCCTCGCCGGGGTAGCTCAGGCGCACCTGGGTCACCGGGTGCTCGCTGCTCCAGGTGCGCCGCTCTATCACCAGGCAGGGCGTGCCCTTGCGCAGCTTGAGCGCGCGCGCGGTCTCGGCGTCGGCGCCCTCGGCGCGTATGCGGTGCTCGGCCGAGGTCCAGGGCACGCGGCCGAACAGCCAGGCGCCCGGCGCCAGCTCGGCGAACGCCTCCTCGGCCGCCTCGGGCACCACGGCCAGGTTGATCAGCCGGTCCTCCAGGCAGAACGGGCGCTCGCCCGCGTAATGCAGGCAGGCCAGGGCCAGCACCGGGCCGGTCTGCGCCATCACCAGGCGCTCGCGGTCGGCGCGCCCGCTGCGCCGCTGCTCGCGCTGCAGGATCTGGTAGTGGTAGGGCAGGCCCAGCTCTGCCACCTCGGCGCGTATGTCCTGGATCTGCAGCACGGCCGAGCGCGACTGCGAGCGCATCACGAAGCTGCCGGCCTTGCGCCGCCGCTCGATCAGGCCGGTGCGCGCCAGCTGGGTCAGCGCCTTGTTCGCCGTCATGCGCGAGCAGCCGTAGCTCTCGGCCAGCTCCAGCTCGGACGGCAGGTGAAAGCCCGGCGGCCAGCGCCCCGAGAGGATCAGCTCCTCGATCTCGGACAGGATGCGCTGGTGCAGCGAGGTGGGGGGCAGTGGTTCCATGTCGCGCACGATTATCCAGACGGTGGGGATGGGAACCGGCCGTGGCACACATGCCAAAACGGTCGGCTCTGCTATTATGTATATACATTATGACCCGCTTCGCATCCCAGGAGACCCCCATGAGCACCCCCCTCACCCTGCATCCCGGCGCCGCGCCGCTGGCCGACTGGCGCGCCATCTACTTCGGCGCCGCCGCGCGGCTCGACCCGGCCTGCGCGGCCGCCGTGCAGGCCAGCGCCGACACCGTGGCGCGCATCGTCGCGCGCGGCGAGCCGGTCTACGGCGTCAACACCGGCTTCGGCAAGCTGGCCAGCGTGCGCATCGAGCCTTCCGACCTCGAGCGCCTGCAGCGCAACATCGTGCTCTCGCACGCCGCCGGCGTGGGCGAGCCCATGCCCGCCAGCGTGACCCGGCTCATGATGGCGCTCAAGCTGGCCAGCCTGGCCCAGGGCGCCTCCGGCATCCGCCCCGCCACCCTGGCCCTGCTGGAGGCCATGCTGGCCAAGGACCTGATTCCCGTCGTGCCCTCGCAGGGCTCGGTCGGCGCCTCGGGCGACCTGGCGCCGCTGGCCCACATGACGGCCGTGATGATCGGCGTGGGCGAGGCCCAGACGCCGGCCGGCCGCCTGCCCGCGCGCGAGGCCCTGGCCCAGGCCGGCCTGGAGCCCGTGACCCTGGGCCCCAAGGAAGGCCTGGCCCTGCTCAACGGCACGCAGTTCTCCACCGCCAATGCCCTGGCCGGCCTGTTCGAGGCCGAGCGCCTGTTCCAGGCGGCCCTGGTGACCGGCGCCCTGGCCACCGATGCCGCGCGCGGCTCGGACGCGCCCTTCGACGCGCGCATCCACCGCCTGCGCAAGCACCGCGGCCAGATCGAGACCGCCGAGGCCCTGCGCACCCTGCTGGCCGGCAGCGCCATCCGCGCCTCGCATGCCCAGGGCGACGAGCGCGTGCAGGACCCCTATTGCCTGCGCTGCCAGCCCCAGGTCATGGGCGCCTGCCTGGACCTGCTGCGCCAGGCCGCCGGCCTGCTGGAGACCGAGGCCAACGGCGTGTCGGACAACCCGCTGATCTTCACTGCCGAGGGCGAGGCCTTGTCGGGCGGCAACTTCCACGCCGAGCCCGTGGCCTTCGCGGCCGACATGATCGCCATGGCGGTCTGCGAGATCGGCTCGCTGGCCGAGCGCCGCGTCGCCATGCTGGTGGATCCGGCGCTGTCGGGCCTGCCGGCCTTCCTCACCGCCCACCCGGGCCTGAACTCGGGCTTCATGATCCCGCAGGTCACGGCCGCGGCCCTGGTGTCGGAGAACAAGCAGCGCGCCTACCCGGCCAGCGTGGATTCGATCCCCACCTCGGCCAACCAGGAGGACCATGTGTCCATGGCCGCGCATGGCGCGCGCCGCCTCATGCCCATGGTCGAGAACGCCACCGCCGTGATCGGCATCGAGCTGCTGGCCGCGGCCCAGGGCTGCGACTTCCAGGCCCCGCTGCACAGCAGCGCCGCGCTGGAGGCCGTGCGCCGCACCCTGCGCGAGCGCGTGCCGCGCCTGGAGGAAGACCGCCACATCCAGCCCGACATGCAGGCCGCCATCGCCCTGGTGCGCTGCGGCGCGCTGGCGCAGGCGGTGGGGCTGGCGCTGCCGCAGGTGGCGGCGCACTCGGCCTGAGCGGCACGCCGCTCAAGCTGCCGCCTGACCTCCCTCTCCCTGTGGGAGAGGGCCGGGGTGAGGGCAGGGCGGCCGGGTTACAGTGAATGCTCCGGGCCGCCCGGCGCGGCCCCGCCCAAGGAGCCCCATGAACCTGCCCGCCACCCTCATTCAAGCCTTCGCGCCCACCGGCGCGCTGCGCGCCTCGATCAACCTTGGCAACCCCCTGCTCGCGCGGCGCGACGCGGCCACCGGCCAGGCCGTCGGCGTCTCGGTGGACCTGGCGCGCGGCCTGGCCGAGCGCCTGGGCGTGGCACTCGAACTGGTGGTGTTCGAGAAGGCCATTGAATCCGTGCAGGCCGTGGCCGAGGACCGGGCCGACATCGGCTTCTTCGCCATCGACCCGCTGCGCGGCCAGGAGATCGCCTTCACCGCGCCCTACCTGCTGATCGAGGGAAGCTACCTGGTGCGCGCGGACTCGCCCCTGCAGTCCAACGACGAGGTGGACCGCCCCGGCCAGCGCGTCGTGGTCGGCCAGGGCAGCGCCTACGACCTGTACCTCACGCGCACCCTGCACCAGGCCGAGATCGTGCGCGCGCCCAACTCGCAGGCCGTGGTCCAGCAGTTCCTGGCCCAGGGCCAGGAGGTCGCGGCCGGCGTGCGCCAGCAGCTCGAGGCCGACGCCGCCGGCCGCCCCGGCCTGCGCCTGCTGCCCGGCCGCTTCATGGTGATAGCCCAGGCCATGGGCCTGGCCAAGGCGCGCGGCCCCGAGGCCACTGCCGCGCTGGCAGCTTATGTGGAGGACATGAAGGCCAGCGGCTTCGTGGCCGGGGCGCTGCTGCATCATGGGGTGGAGGGGGCTTCGGTGGCGCCTTGACGGCCTCTGAAGATTCTCGGCGCGGCGTTCAGACCCTCAGCACAATCGGCTGCGCGGCCGTCCTCGACTCCAGGTGCGCATGCGCCGCCGCGGCCTGCGCCAGCGAGGCGAGCGACCCCGCGAAGCTGTCCCGGCCCACGCCGTCGTAGACCAGGTCCACGCCTTGCCCGCCGGTGATCGCCGCCACGCGGGCCGCCACGTCCTCCTCGCGGTACAGGATCACCTCGCGGCAGCCCGCGGCGCGCGCAGCCTGCACCTTGGCCGGCGAGCCGACGGTGCCTATGACCTGGGCGCCGAGCCGGCTCGCCCATTGCACGAGCAGCCGGCCGACGCCGCCGGCCGCGGCCTGCACCAGCACCCATTCGCCCGCGCGCAGGGGGTGCACGCGGTTCACGAGCATGTCCACGGTCAGGCCCTTGAGCAGCAGCGCGGCCGCCTGGCGGTCGTCGAGCGCGTCGGGCAGCTTGAGCGCGAGTGCCGCCGGCAGCAGGCGTTCGCTCGCATAGCAGCCGTAGCGCCCCGTGACGTAGCCTATGCGGTCGCCCGGGCGCAGGTCGTGCACGCCCGCGCCCTCGATGCCCGGGATGCCGGGCAGGGCCAGCGTGTCGTACAGCCCCGAGCGCACGTACACGTCGTGGAAGTTCACGCCGACGAAGGTCTGGCGCAGGCGCAGCTCGCCGGGTCCCGGCTCGCCGACCACGACCTCGCGTGGCTGCAGGACCTCGGGCCCCCCGTGTTGCTCGATGACGATGGCAAGCGCCATGGTGCTGGTTTCCTTGTCGGTTCTGCTCAGGCGAAGCTGGCGCGGATGCGTCCGATCCAGCCGAAGTCGGCCTCCAGGTCCTGGCCAGGCAGCACGGGAATCGGCGGCACGCAGGCGCCGGTGGTGACGAACTGGCCGGGCTCTATCGTCTGACCGGCCGAGCTGAGCTCGTTGACCAGCCACACCAGGGCTTCCACCGGATCGCCCAGCACGTTGCTGCCCAGGCCCTGCGGCTTGCGGCCGTCGCTGACCTGCGCCTGGACCTGCAGCGTGGGCAGCGTGCCCAGGCGCCCGTCGGCCGGCAGGGCGGCGCCCAGCACCATGTCGTTGCTGCAGGCGCAGTCGGCGATCAGCTGGGCCTCGCCGGCGCGCTCGAACTGCAGGAAGCGCGAGTCCGGCACCTCGATGCCCGGGTGCACCGAAGCCACCGCGGCCAGCACCTCGTCGCGGCCGTAGCGCTGCGCGCGCGGCGCCAGCGCGCGGCCGAGGCTGAACACGATCTCGCACTCGGCCACCCGCATGCGGTTGGCCGCGAGCGAGACCCGGGCGCCGTCGGCATGCACGCGGTGCGCGAACACCGGGCCGGCCAGCGGCCCGCTCACCGCGATGTGCTGCTGGCCTGCCAGGCTGGTGGCGGCGATCTTCCAGCCGGCGACCGGCCGGCCTGTCTCGGCCGGCCACAGGGCCTGGACGGCATAGCCGTCCGCCCGCGTCGCCGGGCGGCAGTCCGGCGGCAGATCCTCCCTGTGGCTGCCCTGGGTCCAGCAGCCGGCCAGCAGCCGGGCGGCCCTGCGGGCTTCCATGTCCTGCATCGTGGCTGCTCCCTTATGTCTTGGCGCTGGGGTTGCGCATGGACAGCATCAGGTTCTCGAAGCTGCCTTCGGCGAAGCGCGACCAGAGGATCTGGTCGTCGCGGTACTTGATGAAGCTGTCGAAGATCTTCTTCCACTTCGCGTTCTTGGCCGAGAGCTCGGCGAACAGCTCATTGGTCACCTTCCACGCGGTCGTGCCGACCTCGCGCGGGAAGGGTTTGACCTGCACGCCGTTGCCCACCAGCCGGCGCAGCGCGTTCGGGTTCAGCGAGTCGTACTTGGCCTGCATGTCAACATGCGCATCGCTGCACGCGAGCGCGAAGATCTGCTGGTAGTCCTTGGGCAGCGCCTCCCAGGTCTTGGCGTTGACGTACATCGTGATCTGGCCGCAGGGGTCCCAGTAGCTCGGGTAGTGGTAGACCTTGGCGATCTTGTAGAAACCGAGCTTCTCGTCGTCGTAGGGGCCGACGAATTCGGCCCCGTCTATCGTGCCCTTCTCGAGCGAGGAGTAGATGTCACCGCCGGGAATGCTCTGCGGCACCACGCCCAGTCGCTGCAGCACCAGCCCGCCGAAGCCGCCGATGCGGAACTTCATGCCCTTGAGGTCGGCCAGCGTCTTGATCTCCTTGCGGAACCAGCCGCCCATCTGGGTGCCGGTGTTGCCGCAGGGAAAGTTGACGATGTCGTAGTCGCGGTAGAACTCGCGCAGCAGCTGCAGGCCGCCGCCGGCGTACATCCAGCCCGTCATCTGGCGCGAGGTCATGCCGAACGGGATCTGGCCGTCGAGCGCGAAGGTGGGGTCCTTGCCGAAGAAGAACACCGAGGCGGTGTGCGCGCATTCGACCGCGCCCTGCTGCACGGCGTCGGCCACCTGCAGGGCGGGCACGATCTCGCCGGGGCCATGCACGCTGATCTCGAACTTGCCGTTGGTGGCCGCCGCCACGCGCTTGGACACGACCTCGGCGCCGCCGTAGATGGTGTCCAGGCTCTTGGGCCAGCTGGAGGCCAGCCGCCAGCGGATCTGCGGCTGGGCGCGCACGATCGCGGGCGCGGCGAGGGCGGTACCGCCGGCGGCGGCTTGCAGGAAAGAGCGTCGTTCCACTTGAATGTCTCCTCGGGTTGAAGGTGGATGCCGTGTTGCACGGCGGACTGGTCTACTGGTATGATCACTGCATGAGTGACGATTATGCAGATAGCCGTCCTGGCCGTCAACGAGAAACCTCAGCCGGGCGGGCGGTGGAGCGCATTTCGCGCCGCAAGCTCTCGCACGAGGTACTGGACCGCCTGCTGGCGCGCATACGCGCGGGCGAATTCCCGGTCGGCGCCTGGCTGCCTTCCGAGCGCGACCTGATGCACGGTTTCGGGGTGGGCCGCCCCGCGGTGCGCGAGGCGCTGCAGTCGCTGGAGCGCATGGGCCTGGTCGCCATCGTGCACGGCGAGGGCGCGCGCGTGCTGCCGCTGTCGGCCGAGAAGGTGATCGCACAGATTTCCGACGCCGCCATGCACCTGCTGTCGGGCTCGAGCGACCTGCTCGAGCACCTGAAGGAGGCGCGGCTGCAGTTCGAGGTCAGCATGGCGCGCCTGGCGGCCGAGCGCGCGACGCCCGAGCAGCTGGTGCAGCTGCGCGCGCTGCTCGAGCAGCACAAGGCCAGCCTCGACGACCCCGAGCGCTTCCTCGCCACCGACCTGGCTTTCCACCGCGGCATCGCCGCGCTCTCGGGCAATCCGATCTACATGGCGGTCTCGCAGGCCGTGCTCGAGTGGCTGGAGCAGTTCCACCACGAGGCCGTGCGCGCCCCGGGCGTCGAGCGCACCACGCTGGCCGAGCATGTGAAGCTGTTCGACTGCATCGCCACCCACGACCCCGATGGCGCCGCCGAGGTGCTGACCGCCCACCTGAAGCGGGCCAACAAGCACTACGGCCCCAAACCGCAACCCCAGCCGCCCCAGCCGGCGGCTTCCCGCAGGAGAACCGCTTGAAAGACCCCACCTGGCTCGAAGTCGCGCTCAACGGACCCTGGTCCCGGCAGCGCCAGCCCCATATCCCCGTGCAAGCCGACGAGATCGTCGAGGCCGCGCTGGCCTGCGCCGGCGAAGGCGCGTCCATCATCCATTTCCACGCCTACGACCCCGCCACCGGCCGGCAGCGCGACGATTACGAGATCTACGCGCCCATCATCGAGCGCATACGCTCGCGCGCCGACGTCATCTGCTACGGCACGCTGCCGTTCGCCGGCAGCGTCGACGCGCCGAGTCCGCTGACCCCGGCGCAGCGCTTCTCCGCGGTCGACAAGCTGGTGCGCGCCGGCTTGATCGAATGGTCGGTGGTCGACCCCGGCTCGACCAACATCAGCCATTACGCCGACATCGCGGCCGGCAAGGAAGGCTTCGTCTACGCCAACCCGGAGAACCACATCCGCTACGGCCTGGCGCTGGCGCAGCAGCACCGCATCACCCCCTCCTACGCGATCTACGAGCCCGGCTTCATGCGCCTGGGCGCGGCCCTGCACCGCGCCTACCCGGGTGCGCCGGTGCCGATTTACCGGCTGATGTTCTCGCAGCAGATCGCCTTCGGCTTCCCGCCCACGGACTGGGCGCTCGACGCCTACCTGCGGCTGCTGGAACTCGAGCAGCCGGGTGCGCCCTGGATGGTGGCCGGCCTCGGCGTCGAACTCGGTGAGCTGATGGCGCAGGCGGTGGCGCGCGGCGGCCATGTCCGCGTGGGCCTGGAGGACGCGCCCATGGGCTGCCCCATCGACAACCGCAGCCTGGCGCAGCAGGCGCGCCTGCGCATCGAGCAGGCCGGCGGCCGGTTGGCCCATGCCGCGCAGGTGCGCGAGCGGCTGCAGCGTGGCGCCAAGACGGAGGTGTGACCATGAACCTGTTTCCCGGATTCGAGCGCCAGCGCTTTGAGGCCAGCGGCGCGCAGATCAACTACCTGCGCGCCGGCGCCGGCGAGCCCGTGCTGCTGCTGCACGGCTACCCGCAGACCCATGCCTGCTGGCACCGCATCGCGCCGCAGCTCGCGCGCCACTACACCGTGGTCTGCGCCGACCTGCGCGGCTACGGCGACTCCTCCAAGCCGGCGGGCCTGCCCGACCACGCCAACTATGCCAAGCGCGCGATGGCGCAGGACATGGTGGAGCTGATGGCCTCGCTCGGCTTCGAGCGCTTCCACCTGGTCGGCCACGACCGCGGCGGCCGCGTGGCCCACCGCCTAGCCGCCGACCATCCGCAGCGCGTGCACACGCTCGCGGTGCTCGACATCTCGCCCACGCTCAAGATGTTCGAGCGCACCGACATGGCGTTCGCGCGCGCCTACTACCACTGGTTCCTGATGCTGCAGCCGCCGCCGCTGCCCGAGCAGATGCTGGCGGGCCGCGTGCCCTTCAACATCCTCGGCCGCGTCGGCCGCGAGGAGCCGGACCTCAGCAAGTTCTCCGCGGAAGCGGTCAACGAATACGTGCGCTGCTTCGCCGACCCCGCGGCGATCCACGCGAGCTGCGAGGACTACCGTGCCGCCGGCACCATAGACCTGGAGCACGACCGGGCGGACCGGCAGGCGGGCCGCAAGCTGCCCATGCCGATGCTGGCCCTGTGGGGCAGCGAAGGCGTGGTCGGCAACATGTTCGACTGCCTGGCCGACTGGCGCGAGGTGGCCGAGGATGTGAGCGGCCGGGCCCTGCCCTGCGGCCATTTCGTGCCCGAGGAGGCGCCCGAGGAAACCCTGGCCGAGATAGCGCAATTCCTGCGCCGGCATCCGCTGGAGGCATCATGAGCGAGTCCTCCTTCGACCCGCGCCACAAGAGCCGCGCCCTGCTCGACGGCCCCGACCGCGCCGTCGCGCGCGGCATGATGAAGGCCGTCGGCTTCAGCGACGAGGATCTGAAGCGGCCGCAGATCGGCGTGGCCCATTGCTGGATCGGCACCATGCCCTGCAACTGGAACCACCGCGAACTGGCGGCCCAGGTGATGGCCGGCATACGCGCCGCCGGCGGCACGCCGCTGGAGATCAACACCGTCTCGATCAACGACGGCATCACCACCGGCTCCGAGGGCATGAAGACCTCGCTGGTCAGCCGCGAGGTCATCGCCGATTCGGTGGAGCTGGTCGCGCGCGGCCACATGCTCGACGCGCTGGTGGTGATCGCCGGCTGCGACAAGACCATCCCCGCCATGGCCATGGCGCTGGGGCGCCTGAACCTGCCCGGCCTGCTGCTCTACAGCGGCTCCATCCACGCGGGCGCCTGCCATGCCAAGGACGGCCTGTTCGCCGGGCGCAAGCTCACCATCCAGGACATCTACGAGGCGATAGGCGCCTTCAACGCCGGCCGCATCAGCGAGCGCGAGTTCAAGGATGTCGAGGATCACGCCTGTCCCGGCGCCGGCGCCTGCGGCGGCCAGTTCACCGCCAACACCATGGCCACGGCCTGCGAGATGCTGGGCCTGGCGCCCATGGGCGTGGGCGGCATCCCGGCGGTGGACGCGGGCAAGGCCGAGGCCGCCCGCGACTGCGGCCGGCTCGTCATGGAGCTGCTGCGCCAGGGTGTCGCGCCGCGTTCGCTGGCCACGCGGCGCAGCTTCGAGAATGCCATCGCCGGCGTGATGGCGACCGGCGGCTCGACGAACGCCGTGCTGCACCTGCTGGCGATCGCGCGCGAGTTCGGCGTCGAGCTCGCGATCGACGACTTCGACACGATCTCGCGCCGCACCCCGGTGCTGGCCGACCTGCGCCCCTGGGGTCGCTACACCGCGCCCGAGATGCACGAGGCCGGCGGCATGGCCGTGGTCGGCAAGCGGCTGGTGCAGGCCGGCCTGCTGCACCTGGACGAGCGCACCGTCACCGGCCGCACGATAGGCGAGGAGATCGCGCGCGCCCCCGAGCCCGCGGGCCAGCAGGTGATACGCCCGCTCTCGGACCCGCTCAAGCCTCAGGGCGGCCTCGGCATCCTGCGCGGCAACCTGGCGCCGGGCGGCTGCGTGATCAAGCTTTCGGGACAGTCCAAGACCGTGCACCGCGGCCCCGCGCGCGTGTTCGAGCGCGAGGAGGACGCGTTCCAGGCGATCAAGAACGGGGGGGTGCAGCCGGGCGACGTGCTGGTGCTGCGCAACGAGGGGCCCAAGGGCGGCCCCGGCATGCGCGAAATGCAGCTCGTGACCGGCGCACTGCAGGGCGCCGGGCTGGGTGAGACCGTGGCCCTGGTCACCGATGGGCGCTTCTCCGGCGCCACGCGCGGCTTCGTCATCGGCCATGTCGTGCCCGAGGCCGCGGAAGGCGGTGCTATCGCGCTGGTGCAGGACGGCGACACCGTGGTGATCGACGTCGCGCAGCGGCGCCTGGACCTGGAGATCCCGCCCGAGATGCTGCAGGCGCGGCTGGCCGGCTGGACCCCGCCACCGCCGCCCGCCGCCGCGACCGGGGTGCTGGGCAAGTACGCGCGCCTGGTGTCCGACGCCTCGCAGGGCGCCGTGACCTCGGCGCTCGGCTGATCGAAAAGCGCTCAGGCTCAGCCCCGGGCGCCGTCCCCACGGCCGGCGGTTTCCTTGAGCTCCTCGGTCAGCCACTGCGCCAGCGCCTGGGTCTCGGCGCGCGCCCGCAGGTGCGGCGCGATCCACAGCGCCAGCTTGTGCGGCCCGGGCACGAAGCCGAACGGCGCCACCAGCTTGCCGGACTGCAGGTCGTCCAGCACCAGCATGCGCGGCACCGGCGCGATGCCCAGCCCGCAGGCCGCCGCCTGGATCAGGACGTAGAAATGCTCGAAGCGCTCGCGCACCTGCAGCTCCAGGCCTTCGACGCCGGCTGCGCCGGCCCATTCGGTCCAGGCGTCGGGCCGCGTCTTGGTCATCAGCAGCCTGGCGTCGGCAAGGTCGGCCGGCCTGCGGATGCGGGCGCTGCGCATGTAGTCGGGCGAGCAGACCGGCCCCACCCATTCGGTCACCAGCTCGCGCACCACCACGTCCTCGGGCGGCCTGATCATGGTGTTGCGGATCGCGACGCCGATGTTCTCGCGCACCACGTCGACGGGTCCGTAGTTGACGTTGAACTGCAGCTCGATCCCCGGGTGCTGGTCGTGGAAGCGCGCCAGGCGCGGGATCAGCCAGTGGGTCAAGATGGAGGCCGAGCAGGACAGCGTCAGTGGCCCCGGCTTGAGCTGCTCCAGCGCGGCCTGCATCAGGTTCAGCGCCGCGGCCACGCCCTCGGCCAGGCGCGCGCCTTCCGGCGTGGGATCGGTGGACTGCGAACCGCGCGTGAGCAGCATGACGCCCAGGCTCTCCTCGAGCGCGCGCACATGGCGGCTGATCGCGCCATGCGTGACCGAGAGCTCCTGCGCCGCCGCCGTCATGCTGCGCAGCCGGGCCGTGGCCTCGAAGGCGCGCAGGGCGTTGAAGGAAGGTCGGGGCAGGTTCGACACGGTGTGACTTTTTATCACAGGCGAAAAAGTTTAAATCGTTTGTCCGGCGCCGGGCGAGCCTCCATCATTCCCTCACAGCGAACCGCGGGCATGGTGCCGCGCGGCGTGACTAAGGAAGCAAGGGCAGTGGTCATGTTAGGCAACGACGGCGGCGGGCGCGCGGAATTCAGGGCGCGCTACTTCGTGGAGAGCCCCGAGCCGCTGCAGAAGGCGGCCGAGATCATCGCGGGCGAACAGTCCTCGGGCACCTTCCTGGAGCTGCCCGGTGAAACCGCGGAGCTCAAGCAGCGGGCCCGCGCCCGTGTCACCCGCATCGACCCGCAAGCCCCGGCGCTCGAGCCCATGCTGCACAGCGCCCTGGTCGAGCGGCGCGGCCCCGCCGGCCTGTTCCACCGCGGCGAGATCGAGATCGCCTTCCCGGTGGCCAACGTCGGCGCCAACCTGCCGACCCTGCTGGCCACGGTGGCCGGCAACCTGTTCGAGCTGGGCGAGCTGACCGGCGTGCGCCTGCTCGACCTGGAGCTGCCGCGCGAGTACGCGCAGTGCTTCCCCGGCCCGCGCTTCGGCGTGGCGGGCACGCGCGCCAAGGCGGGCGTGCAGGGCCGCCCGCTGATCGGCACCATCATCAAGCCCAGCATAGGCCTGAGCGCCGAGCAGACCGCGGCCCTGGTCGACACGCTGCTGGCCGGCGGCATCGACTTCATCAAGGACGACGAGCTCACGGCGGACCCGGCGCACGCGCCGTTCGAGCAGCGCCTGGCCGCCGTGATGCCGGTGCTGCACCGCCATGCCGACCGCCTGGGCCGCATGCCGATGTACGCGATCAACATCAGCGGCGGCATAGACGAGATGCGCCGGCGGCACGACCAGGTGCTGCGCGCCGGCGGCAGCTGCGTGATGGTCAGCATGCAGTGGGTCGGCTTCTCCGCGCTCGAGCACCTACGCGGCTACTGCGAGCTGCCTATCCACGGCCACCGCAACGGCTGGGGCGCGCTGACGCGGCATCCCGGCCTCGGCATCTCGTTCGCCGCCTGGCAGAAGCTGTGGCGCCTGGCCGGCGTCGACCAGCTGCACGTGGGCGGCCTGCGCAGCAAGTTCTGGGAGCCCGACGCCTCGGTCACCGAGGCCGCGCGCGGCTGCCTGCAGCCCTTCGGCGGCCTCGCGCCCGTGATGCCGGTGTTCTCCTCCGGCCAATGGGCCGGCCACGCGCCCGACCTGTACGCGGCGCTGGGCAGCACCGACCTGATGCACCTGGCCGGCGGCGGCATCGTCAGCCACCCGGCCGGCGTGGCCGCGGGCGTGGCCAGCATGCGCGAGGCCTGGGAGGCCGCGACCGCCGGCGTGCCGCTGGAAACCTATGCCGCCGAGCGCCCCGCGCTGCGCGCGGCGCTGGCCAAGTTCGGGAGCCTGGCATGAGCCTCAAGCTCGCGTTCTACGGCGACGACTTCACCGGCTCGACCGACGCGCTCGAAGTGCTGGCCTTCGCCGGCCTGCGCACCGCGCTGTTCCTCGCACCGCCCTCGGCCGTGGCGCTGGCCCAGGCCGGTCCGCTGGACGCCTTCGGCGTCGCCGGCGACAGCCGCGCGATGACGCCGCAGGAGATGGACGAGGCCCTGCCCCCGGTGTTCGATGCGCTCGCCGCCAGCGGCGCGCCCATCGTGCACTACAAGGTCTGCTCGACCTTCGACAGCGCACCCGGCATAGGCAGCATAGGCCGCGCGATGGAGATCGGCCGCCGCAGCTGCGGCGCCCCCTTCATCCCGGTGGTCGCCGCCACGCCCTCGCTGCGCCGCTACTGCGCCTTCGGCCATCTGTTCGCGCGTTCGGCCACCGACGACCAGGTGCACCGCATCGACCGCCACCCGATCATGCGCGTGCACCCGGTGACGCCCATGGACGAAAGCGACCTGCGCCTGCACCTCGGGCGCCAGACCGCGCTGAAGCTCGCCGGCCTGGCCTTCCCCGAGCTCGATGCCGGCCCCGACCGCGCCCAGGCCCAGCTGCAGTCGCTGCTCGCGCAGGGCGCCGACGCCGTGGTCTTCGACGGCCTGACGGCGGCGCACCTGACCGAGGTCGGCCAGCTGCTGGCGCGCCACGCGGTCCAGTCCGCGCCGCTGTTCGTGGTCGGCGGCTCGGGCGTCGAATACGCGCTCACGCAGTGGTGGCGCCAGGTACAGGTGCTCAGCGGCCCGTTGCCCGAGTACCGGCAGTTCAGCGCCGCCGACCGCGTGCTCGCGATCTCGGCCAGCGCCTCGCGCCTGAGCGCGCAGCAGGTCGACGCCGCCGTCGCGGCCGGCTTCGCCGAGCTCGCGGTCGACGCCGCCGCGCTGCAGGGCGAGCGGCGCGCGCCCGCCCTGCTCGACGAGCTCGTGAGCGCCGCGGTGCAGCGCCTGCGCCAGGGCCGCAGCGTGATCCTGCACACGGCGCGCGGCCCGCATGACCCGCGCATCGCCGCGGCCTGCGCGGCGCTCGAGGCCGAGGGTCTCACGCCTGAGCGCGCCCGCCACGAGGCCGGGCGCCGGCTCGGCCGCCGGCTCGGCCAGCTCGCCCAGGCCATCCTGCGCAGCGAGCCGCTGCAGCGGCTGCTGCTGTCCGGTGGCGACACCTCGAGCCAGATCGTCAAGACCCTGGCGCCCGACGCGCTCGTGGTCGCGGCGCGCCTCGCGCCCGGCGCGCCGCTGTGCCGCATGGTCTCGGCCCAGCCCTGGCTCGAGGGACTCGAGGTCGCCCTGAAGGGCGGCCAGATGGGCGACACCGACTTTTTCGAAACTGCCCGGCTCGGCCGGAGCTGAACCCGCCGACCCCGGCGCCATACCTGAAGGAGACGACATGAAGACCTGGAAGACCCTCATCATCGCGGCCGCCGCGACCCTGCCGCTGGCCGCCCTGGCCCAGCAGGCCGGCGCCGATTTCAAGGAGCGCACCATCCGCGTAAGCCACGTGGTGCCCAAGGACCACCCGTTCCAGGTCGGCATCGACAAGTTCGCCGAGATCGTGGCGCAGAAGACCGGCGGCAAGATGAAGATGCGCGGCTACCCCGACGGCCAGCTCGGCGCCGAGCTGCAGTCGATCTCCTCGGCCCAGGGCGGCGTGCTCGAGATGACCCTGGTGTCCACCGCGGCCACGGCATCGGTGGTCAAGGAGTTCGGCGTGTACGACCTGCCCTTCCTGTTCAGCGACTTCAAGGAGGCGGACCTGGTGCTCGACGGCCCGATCGGCCGCAAGCTGCTGGACAAGCTGCCGGAGAAGAACCTGGTCGGCCTGTGCTACTTCGAGAACGGCTTTCGCCATGTGACCAACAGCCGCCGCCCGATCAGCAAGGCCGAGGACCTCAAGGGCCTGAAGATCCGCACCATCCAGAACCCGGTGTTCATCGACATCTTCAACACCCTGGGCGCCAACGCCCTGCCCATGCCCTTCACCGAGGTCTTCACCGCGCTCGAATCCAAGGCGATCGACGGCCAGGAAACCCCGTACAGCAACATCTGGGGCAACAGGTTCTACGAGGTGCAGAAGTACGTGAGCAACACCGGCCACATCTACGGCGCCGCCGTGGTGCTGGTGGGCAAGAAGTTCTGGGACCAGCTCAGCGGCGCCGAGCAGAAGCTGCTGCAGGAATCCTGCAACACCGCGCGCGACCACGAGCGCAGCTTCAACCGCGCAGAGGACCCCAAGCTGCTGGCGCAGATCAAGGCCAAGGGCGCCGTCTACACCGAGATCGCACCGGCCGAGCGCGCCCGCATGCGCGAGCTGCTCAAGCCGGTGTACGAGAAATACGCACGCAACCTGGGCGAGGACCTGGTCAAGCAGACCCTGGCCGAGCTCGACAAGCACCGCGTCGCCGCCAAGTGAGCGCCCATTGATCCGAGGAGACCAGCAATGAAGAAAGTCGTCGTGCTCGGCGCGGGTGGCAAGATGGGTTACCGCTGCTCGGCCAACCTGCGGGGTGCCCCCTACGAGGTGTCGCATGTGGAAGTCAGCGAGGCGGGCCGCGTTCGGCTCAAGGAACTGGGCATCCGCTGCGCGCCCGCCGATGCGGTGCTCCCGCAGGCCGACGTGGTGATCCTGGCCATCCCGGACAACGTGATCGGCAGGGCCACGCGGCTGCTGGCCAAGCAGTTCAAACCCGGCGCGATCCTGATCGCGCTGGACGCGGCGGCGCCGTTCGCGGGCGAATTGCCCGAGCGCGAGGATCTGACGATCTTCGTCGCCCACCCCTGCCACCCGCCGATCTTCAACGACGAGACCGATCCCGAGGCCAAGCGCGACCATTTCGGCGGCGTCAAGGCCAAGCAGGCCATCGTCTGCGCCCTGCTGCGCGGCCCGCAGGCGCATTTCGACCTGGCCGAGGACGTGGCCAAGCGCATGTACGCGCCGGTGATGCGCTCGCACCGCGCCACGGTCGAGCAGATGGCGATCCTCGAGCCGGTGCTGTCCGAGACCGTCTGCGCGACCTGCCTCACGGTGATCCGCGAGGCCACCGACGAGGCGGTGCGCCGCGGCGTGCCCAAGGAGGTGGCGCACGACTTCATCCTCGGCCACCTCAACGTCGAGCTCGCGATCCTGTTCGACCAGCTGCCCGGCGTGCGCATGTCGGACGCGGCCAACCGCGCCGTCGAGCGCGCCAAGCAGCAGATCTTCGCGCCCGACTGGAAGAAGGTGTTCGAGCCGGAGGCGATCCGCGAGAGCATCCTGCAGATCACGAACGTCGAGGCCTGAGGTCATGGCCAAGCTCGTCGACGGCTACTTCCGCCTGCTCAAGGCGCTGATCGCCCTGTGCCTGGTGCTGATGGTGGCACTGGTGTTCGGCAACGTGGTGCTGCGCTACGCGTTCAACACCGGCCTGACGCTCAGCGAGGAGCTCTCGCGCTGGCTGTTCGTCTACCTGGTGTTCCTGGGCGCGGTGGTCGCGATGCGCGAGCATGGCCACCTGGGCATGGACGGCCTGGTCAAGCGGCTGCCTGCGGCCGGCAAGAAGGCCTGCCTGGTCGCCAGCCATCTGCTGATGCTGTGGGCCACCTGGCTGCTGCTCCAGGGCAGCTGGGTGCAGACCCAGATCAACCTCGGCACGACCGCGCCCTCGTCCGGGCTGCCGGTCGCCGTCGTCTACGCCGTGGGCCTGGTCTACGGCGTCTCGGTCGGCGCCATCCTGCTCGCCGACCTGTGGCGCGTGCTCAGCGGCGCGGTCGCCGACGACGAGCTGGTGATGGTCAGGGAGTCCGAGGAACTCGAGGAGCTGGAGCAGCTCGAGGCCAGCTTCCATCCCGCCGCGGCCGCGCCGCGCGAGAAGACCGCCTGAGGGAGGCCGCCATGCCCGTTGCCATCTTTCTCCTCTCGCTGCTGGGCGCGATGGCGCTCGGCATGCCGATCGCCTACGCGCTGATCGTCTCGGGCATCGCGCTGATGGCGCACCTGGACATGTTCGACGCGCAGATCATCGCGCAGAACCTGATCAACGGCGCCGACAGCTTCGCGCTGATGGCCGTGCCCTTCTTCATGCTGGCCGGCGAGATCATGAACGTCGGCGGCCTGTCGCGCCGCATCGTCAACGTCGCGATGGCCGCCGTCGGCCATGTGCGCGGCGGGCTCGGCTACGTGACGGTGGTGGCGGCCTGCGTGCTGGCGGCCCTGTCCGGCTCGGCGCTGGCCGACGCGGCAGCCCTGGCCAGCCTGCTGGTGCCGATGATGGTGCGCGCCGGGCACGACAGGGCGCGCGCCGCGGGCCTGGTGGCCTCGGCCGGCATCATCGGCCCCATCATCCCGCCCTCGATCGGCTTCGTGATCTTCGGCGTCGCCGCCAACCTGTCGATCACCAAGCTGTTCCTCGCCGGCATCATGCCCGGCATCTACCTCGGCCTCGGCCTGATGGCCGCCTGGTGGTGGCAGGTGCGCAAGGAGGACGTGGCGCCGGCGCCCAGGCGCGCGCCCGGCGAGCTGCGCCAGGCGCTGATCGAGGGCGTCTGGGCCCTGGTGCTGCCGCTGATCATCATCTTCGGCCTCAAGCTCGGCGTCTTCACGCCCACCGAGGCCGGCGTGGTCGCGGCGGTCTACTCCTTCCTCGTCGCGGTCTTCGTCTACCGCGAGCTGCAGCTCAAGGACATCTACCCGCTGCTGGTCAGCGCCGCCAAGACCACGGCCGTCGTCATGTTCCTGGTGGCCGCCGCCCTGGTCTCGGCCTGGCTGATCACCGTGGCCGACCTGCCGGCCAAGCTGGTCGCCATCCTCGAGCCGCTGATCGCCAGCCCCACGTTGCTGCTGTTCACGCTGATGGCCCTGGTGCTGGTGGTCGGCACGGCGATGGACATGACGCCGACCATACTGATCCTCACACCGGTGCTGATGCCCATCGTCAAGGCCGCCGGCATCGACCCGATCTACTTCGGCGTGCTGTTCATGATCAACAACGCGATCGGCCTGATCACGCCGCCGGTGGGCACCGTGCTGAACGTGGTGGCCGGGGTCGCGAAGATAAGCATCAGCGAGGTGACACGCGGCGTCTGGCCCTTCGTGCTGGCGCAGACCACGGTGCTGCTGCTGCTGATCCTGTTCCCCTCGCTGGTGACCGGGCCGGCGCGCTGGTTCGCGGGCTGAGCGCCGGTGGACGCAATCCATTCATTTGCCAAGGAGACCTCAGATGCTGAAGAAGGAAGTGGCCGGCGGCCCCGGTGGCCGCGTGCTCATCATGGACTCGATCACCAAAGTCACGCCGGAGGACGCCGGCTGCTTCGTGGTGTCGGCCTCGCACGGCGGCGCGAGCTCGGGCGAGTTCGCGCTCGAGGTGCCGCTGGGCGCCGCGTTCTTCAACGACGCCGGCGTGGGCAAGGACGAGGCCGGCATCGCGGCCCTGGCCATGCTGCAGGCGCGCGGCGTGGCGGGCGGCACGGTCTCGCACACCAGCGCGCGCATCGGCGACGCGCAGGACATGTGGGAACACGGCGTGATCTCGCACCTCAACGAACGCGCCCAGGCACTCGGCCTCACCGTGGGCGAGCGCCTGGGCGATGCGCTGACGCGGCTGACCAAGGGCTGAGGCCCGGGCGGGCGAGCCAGGGCCGGTCGGCGGCGGGGTGTCTCGATGACATCCTGCTGCGGCGTCCGGGCGCCGTGGCCAACCGCTTCAACAGCGAGCCGCCGGGCCCGTCACGCGTCATTCAATGCACACCCGAGTCGCTGCCCCGGGGGCGGTATTCCTTGTCCACCAGCATGGTCCAAGTCGCGATCAGGACGATCACCGCCCCGAGCGCCACCATGACCAGCCGGTTCCCGCGTTCAAGCGCGTACTGCAGCACCCAGGGGGACATGATCAGCCAGATGCCGAGCCCGGCCTCGGTCCATTCCTCCCAGGGGCGCGGCACGAGGATCGCCCCCACGGCGGTGGCGATCAGCGCCAGGCCGATCACGACGGCGTTCGCGCTTGCCGCCATTGAGTCGGTGTAACCCAGCCACCAAGGCGACAGCATGACCACCAGGCCCACCAAGGCATTGACCACGTCCTGCCAATGCCGGAGTTTCAGTTGCTTCATGGGACACCTCCTGCCGCCAGGGTCGATCCCCCGGCAACCTTGATTGGAATCCGCCACGAAGCACTTGGTTCCTGGCCCCGGACGCCGCGGATATCCGCGACTTCTGCATGGGAAAACCGAACGCATCAAAGCCCCGCGGATACGGAAAAGCTGAGCCCCCGCGCAGGGCCCCGGCCTGAACGAAAGACACAGGACGCCCGGCTTGTCCGGGCGTTTGACTTCGGTGCTCATGCGATTGCTTGGGTGGGTGCGATGGGTGCCGAGCACGTCGATACCGGATCGTCAAAGGGCGAGACCGACCCGAAGCAGCCGTTCCCGACCAACACAAGCGTACGCTCAGTCGCGGCGACGGGGCTGAGCCGGCATCGGGAGCGTCAGCCGCGCCGAGCCGCTTCGATCGCAGCGATGTCGATCTTTCCCATTCCCATCATGGCTTCGAACGCGCGCTTGGCCGCCGCTCGATCAGGATCGGCGATCGCGGCCGTCAGGGCGCGTGGCGTGATCTGCCACGACAGTCCCCACTTGTCCTTGCACCAGCCGCATGCGCTTTCCTGGCCGCCGTTTCCGACAATCGCGTTCCACAAGCGGTCCGTTTCGGCCTGGTTGTCGGTCGCGACCTGGAACGAGAAAGCCTCGTTGTGCTTGAACGCCGGGCCTCCGTTCAAGCCGAGACAAGGGATGCCCATCACCGTGAACTCGACCGTCAAGACATCGCCCTGCTTGCCTGCGGGATAGTCGCCAGGCGCGCGATGGACAGCTCCCACCATGCTGTCCGGGAACGTCTCGGCGTAGAACTTCGCGGCGTCCAACGCGGTGCCGTCGTACCAGAGACAAATCGTGTTCTTGCTGACCATCTTGGTTCTCCTGAATTGGGACAGATACGTGCACTCACGCCGCGCATGCGTGATCGTACGCCACGGCGCCGATCGAGTGAAATCGCATTCGCAAACAGGATCAAGCTCATGGCGCGACGCGCGCTTTCACGGTACCAATGACGGCGACCCATTGCCGACGTTCTCCATTAGCGAGACCGGACATTCGCAGCCCGCGGCGGACGGCCACTTCCCGACGTTCGCGCAATTCCCCATAGCAGCCTTTGGATGAGTTGGCGGACAAAGCCCCCCGGTCCTGCGGTGTCCAGCGCCGGCTTGACCCGGGCCGCTTAGGGCGCCAGTGCGCCCTGGCAGGTGTGGTAGGGGATCGCGCCCATCGCAGCCGTGACGGCCCTCACCGTCAGCGCGTAATGTTCACCCGGGCGCCGATGGTGTGGATGGGTTCGCTTGCGGTGATGACGCACTTCTTCGCCGAGCGCGAATCGTGGCTGTCCTCCTCGTGCATCGCAACTTCGATGACCCACAACTGTCCGCTCACACCAATCGTTTCAACATTGGATGGCCGCATGCATCCAGTGGTTCGGCAGTTCGCGGACGCAGACAGGGGTCGATTCAAAAAAATATGGATGTGATGTTGAGCATCATTAATGAATATTCTATTGATTACTGGCCGTACGGTAGGCATCATCGATCTGCATGAAACCCCGCCTGTTGCAGGCGACCCGTGGCGCGGTCAACGGCCGGGGTTGCGTCAGTAATCGGGCGTCGCCGACGCCAGAAACCTTAGGAGACAAAGATGAAACCTGGACTTTTCCATGAACGACAAGCCCTCCGTCCTGATGCCCCGGGCGCCGACGTGAACCGCAAGGGCGGTGATTCGTGTGTCAAGCGACTCGACGTGGTCGTGGTCGGTGCCGGCTTCGGCGGCCTGTATGCCGCGTACCGTTTCCGCGAGATGGGCCTGCGTATCCAGGGCTTCGAGGCGGGCGGCGACGTCGGCGGCGTGTGGTACTGGAACCGTTACCCGGGCGCTCGCGTCGACCTGCCCAGCATCGATTACAGCTATTCCTTTTCGCCCGAGATCGAGCAGGAATGGACCTGGTCGGAGCAGTTTGCCGCGCAGCCAGAACTGCTGGCCTATTTCAACTTCGTGGCCACCCGGCTCGATCTGCGCAAGCACTTCCAGTTCAACACGCGCGTGACGAGCGCGGTGTGGGATGAGGCGCGCGCGCTGTGGACGGTGCGGACGGACCGCGGCGAACTCTTGGAGGCCACTTACTGCGTCATGGCGACGGGTCCCCTGTCGATTCCGAAGGACCCGGACATTCCTGGCCTGGACCGCTACGAGGGGCGACTGCTGCGCGCCGCCAAATGGCCGCACGAGCCGGTCAGCTTCGCGGGCAAGCGCGTGGGCGTGATCGGCACCGGATCGACAGGGATCCAGATCGTGCAGGAGGTGGGCAAGCAGGCGGGCGAGTTGTATGTCTTCCAGCGCACGCCCAGTTTCACGATGCCGATGCGCAACGCGCCCCTTGAGTCGGATTACTTGGCCGAGGTCAAGCGCAACTACCCCGCGATGCGCGAGATTGCCCGCAGCAGCGCGGTCGGCGGCTTGCGTCCTCAGTCCACCCGTGCCTTCTTCAGCGTGACGCCGGCGCAGCGCCAGCAGCTCCTGGAAGACGCCTGGAAGAACGGCGGCCTGGCCATGCTGGGCACCTTCGCGGATCTGATGTCCAACGAGGAGGCCAACGAGCATGTCGCCGAGTTCGTGCGCAGCAAGATCGACGAAGTGGTGAAGGATCCGGTGACCGCCGAGCGGCTCAAACCGAGGGGCTACCCCATCTTTGCGCGCCGCCCCTGTCTCGACAGCAGCTATTACGAGACCTACAACCAGCCGAACGTGCACCTCGTGGATCTGTTCGCCGATCCGATCGTGGAGATCACCGAAAAGGGTGTGCGTACGCAATCGGGTGAAGTCGAACTGGACATGCTCATCCTGGCCACCGGCTACGACGGGCTCACCGGTGCGTTGCTGGCCTTTGACGTGGTCGGTCGGGATGGGCGCACGGTGAACGACCACTGGAAGCAAGGCGCGCGCTCGTACCTTGGCCTCATGATGGACGGGTTCCCCAACCTGTTCATGACCACCGGGCCGAACGGTCCCGCCGCGCTTGCCAATATCGTCCGGATCAGCGAGCACGATGTGGACCTGATCGCAGGTGTCATCACGCACATGGACAAGCAAGGTCTGGCGACCATCGAGCCGACGCCAGAGGCCGAAAAGGAATGGATGGACCTTGTCTACACGCTCTCGCAACGTACGCTGCTGACCAAGGCCAAGACCTGGTACGTGGGTGCCAACGTCAAGGACAAGCCCCAGGGGCTGACGCTCTTCACGGGCGGTTTCCACAAGTACCGGGAGCTGTGTGCGGCTGCTGTGAAGGACGGCTATCGAGGTTTTGCGTTTCAGCGCAAGAAGCAAGCCGTCGCGGTCTGACGGCCATGCCCGTGGGGGATGGTCTGCGTGCCATCCCCAAGGTCTGGCTGCGGTTCACAGCCATGTCCGATTCCGTCAGACCGCGAGCACACCGCCATCCACTGGCAAGGTGACGCCGTTGACGTAGCTTGCCAGCGAAGAGGCAAGAAACACGGCCGGACCCGCCAGCTCCGAGGGTTGGCCGAGGCGCCCGCTGGGGATGCGGGCCAGGAAGCGCTCCAGCCGTTCGGGGCTGGCACGGGTGGCCTCGGTCATGGGCGTGACGATCACGCCCGGCGCCAGCGCGTTCACGCGTATGCCGTCGGGCCCAAGGTCGGCCGCCATCGATTGCGTGAGCATCTTCACCGCGCCCTTGGAGGCCGAGTAGCCCACACAGCCGGCCTGCGCGATGAAGGCCGCGCCCGAGGCGATGTTGATGATGCAGCCGCGCGTGCGACGCAGCGCCGGCAGCCAGGCGTGGATGGTGTTGAAGGTGCCGAACAGGTTGACGTCGACCACCTTGCGCATGTGTGCGTGTGCCCTGGGGCTGTCTATGCCCTCGCGTATCAGCACGCCGGCGTTGTTGACCAGGATGTCGAGCGCACCGATCTCGGCACGAACACGCTGAGCGAGCGCGACCGCGGCTTCGGTATCGCTCACGTCCAGCGCAAAGGCCCAGCCTTCGGCGCCCGCGGCATGCACGGCATCCAGCGTGGCCTGGCAGGCTTCGGCGCTGAGGTCGGTGACGATCACGCGCGCGCCTTCGGCCGCGTAGGCCACCGCGATGGCTTGGCCGATGCCGCTGGCGGCGCCGGTGACCAGGGCCAGTTTGTTCGCGAGCAGAGCTTGGTTTGGCATGGTGTGTGTTCCTGGTGCGGTTTCAGGTGGCTTTGCGCAGGGGTGCCACGGTGCGGCGCTGCTGGCGCTCGCGCCACCAGGCCTGCAACTGGCCGACGATGCCCTTGCGGAACAGCATCACCACCACCACGAACACGGCGCCCTGGATGATCAGCACCCACTCGGCGAAGCCGGCCAGGTAATGCTCCATGGAGCCGATGACGATGGAGCCGACGATGGGGCCCAGCATGGTGTTTAGGCCGCCGACGATGCAGATCAGGAGGGCCTCGCCCGAGGTCGTCCAGCTCACGTCGGTGAGGGTGGCCAGCTGGAAGGCCAGCACCTTCATCGCGCCGGCCAGACCCGCCAGCGTCGCGGACAGCACGAAGGCCAGCAGCTTGTAGCGGTTGACTGGGTAGCCCAGGGACTTGGCGCGCGGCTCGTTGTCCCGGATGGCGCGCAGTACCTGGCCGAAGGGCGAATGCACTGCGCGGTAGATCAGCCAGAAGCCCAGCCCGATCGCCAGCAAGCAGGCGTAGTAGAAGCTCATGGTGCTACTGGTATCGTAAAAGCCTAACAGCATGGGCCGGGGCACGCTTTGCAGGCCATCCTCGCCGCCGGTGAAAGGCATGCGCAGCGCCAGGAAGTACACCAGCTGCGCGAAAGCCAGCGTGATCATTGAGAAGTAGATGCCCTGGCGGCGGATCGCGAGGAAGCCGGTGAGCAGGCCGAAGCTGGCGGCCACCGCCACTCCGGCCAAGATGCCGGCGGCGCCATCCCAGCCCCAGACCTTGACCGCATGGCCGGTGACATAGGCCGCCGCACCGAAGAACATGGCATGACCGAAGGACAGCAGCCCGGCATAGCCGATCAGGAAGTTCACCGATGCCGCCAGCAGGGCAAAGCACATCAGCTTGATCAGGAACATCGGATAGACCAGCCAGGGCGCCAGGCAGGCCAACCCGATGCCGACGAGGATCCACCATCGGGTGGCGGTTGGCAGAACGGGCGCGGGGGTGTCAGCAGGAGACAGCATGTTCATGACGGGACTCATTCGGAACGGCCGAACAGGCCGCTGGGACGGAAAGCCAAGGTGAGGATCATCACAATGAAGATGGCAACGCCCGCATAGTCGGGCGCGAACAGCTTGGTCATGCCCTCCAGCAGCCCCAGGCCGAAGCCGGTGACGATGGAGCCCAAGATGGAGCCCATGCCGCCGATCACCACGACCGCGAAAACCACGATGATCAGGTTGGCGCCCATGTGCGGGCTGACCTGGTAGATAGGGGCGGCCATCACGCCAGCGAAGCCGGCCAAGGCGACGCCGAAGCCGTAGGTGAGCATCAGCATGCGCGGCACGTTGATGCCGAAGGTGCGCACCAAGTTGGGGTTCTCATTGGCCGCACGCAGGTAGGAGCCGATCTTGGTGCGGTCAATGAACCACCAGGTTCCCAGGCTCACCGCTAGAGCCACCGCGATCACCCAAAGGCGGTACCAGGGGATGAAGCTCACACCCAAGTCCAATCCGCCCGACAGGGGGTTGGGATAGGGCTGGCCACTGATGCCAAACTTCAGACGGAAGGCGCCCTCCAGCAACAGCGCCACGCCGAAGGTGAGCAGCAGCGCGTAGACATGGTCCGCGGCATAGAGGTGCCGCAGGAAGATCCGCTCCATCAGCAGGCCCAGTAGGCCCATGACCACGGGCGCGACCACCAGCGCCCACCAGTATCCCAGGCCGAAGTACTCCAGGATGCCCCAGGCCACGAAGGCGCCCATCATGTACTGGGCGCCGTGGGCGAAGTTCACCACGTGCAGCATGCCGAAGATGATGGCCAAGCCCAGGCTCATCAGCGAATAGAACGCTCCGTTGATCAGGCCGATCACGACCTGGCCTGTCAGGGCCGAGGTCGGAACGCCGAAGATGCTGTCCATCAGTCAGTACTCCAGGTCTGGTGCATATGCTGGCGGCGCCTCACAGGCCCAGCAGCTTTTCGATTTCGTCGCGGCGGCCAGCGATTTCCTCGCGGCTGAACTGTTCGACGACGGCGCCCTCTTCGATCACGTAGAAGCGATCGGCCAGGGAGGAGGCGAAGCGGAAGTTCTGTTCCACCATCAGCACGGTGAAGCCGCGCGAGCGCAGGGTGCGGATCACTTCACCGATCTTATGCACGATGACCGGGGCCAGGCCCTCGGTGCACTCGTCCAGCAGCAGCAGCTTGGCGCCGGTGCGCAAGATGCGGGCAATCGCCAGCATCTGCTGCTCGCCGCCGGAGAGCTTGGTGCCCTGGCTCTTGCGACGCTGCGCGAGGTTGGGAAACAGGGTGTAGATCTCGTCCACGCTGAGGCCGCCCTCTTTGAGCACCGGCGGCAGCAGCAGGTTCTCCTCGGTGGAGAGGCTGGCGAAGATGCCGCGCTCCTCCGGGCAGTAGGCCACGCCCAGGTGGGCGATCGCCTCGGGCGGTAGGCCCTCGGTAGATTGGCCATACACCTCGATCAGGCCCTGCCGGCGGGCCAGCAGGCCCACGATGGCCCTCAGCGTCGTCGTCTTGCCGGCGCCGTTGCGCCCTAGCAGACAGACGATCTCGCCCTCGTCGACCTGGATGTTGATGTCGTGCAAGGCCTGGGTCTCACCGTAGTGTCCCACCAGGTGCGAGATGCGCAGGCAGGGGCGCAGCTGTCGGGCGGCGCCCTCGGGCTGCGGGGCCTGCTGCGGAGGCAGGGACCGCGCACTGGCGGTCAGGGTATCAGACATGGGCTCCTCCCACGTAGGCGTCGATGACGCGTGGGTCGCTTGAGACTTGGGCATAGTCGCCCTCGGCCAGCACCTCGCCGGACTGCAGCACGGTGACCTGGTCGCACAGCTTGGCGATCACCTTCATATTGTGTTCCACCATCAGCACGGTGCGCCCCTTGGCGAACTGCGCGATCAGGTTCATCACCGGGTCGATGTCCTCATGGCCCAGGCCCGCCATCGGCTCGTCCAGCAGGATCAGCTCTGGCTCCATGGCGATGGTCGTGACCAGCTCCAAGGCACGCTTGCGACCATAGGACAGGTCGGCGGCCGGCGCATGCAACCAGCGCTCTAGGCCGACGCTTCGAATCAGCTCCAAGGCCCGGGCATTGAGTTCGTCCAGCATCGACTCGTTGCGCCAAAAGGCGAAGTTGCCGCCGCGCTTGCGCTGCAGGGACACCCGCACGTTTTCCAGCACGCTCATTTGCCCGAACACCGCCGAGATCTGGAAGGAGCGCACCAGGCCCATTCGGGCCACGGTGGCCGGGTCACTGGCCTCGATGCGGCGGCCGTTGTAGGTGATAGTGCCCGCGGTGGGCCGCAGGAAGGTGGTGAGCAGGTTGAAGCAGGTCGTCTTGCCGGCGCCGTTGGGGCCGATCAGGGCGTGGATCGAGTGGCGGCGCACCCGCAGGTCCACGTCCTTGACGGCGTAGAAGCCGCGGAACTGCTTGGAGAGGCCCTTCGCTTCGAGGATGTAGTCGTCGCTCATGTGTCTAGGGAGTGTTCAAAGGTGGGCGAAGGTCGCGCCGCCGTCGACCTTGATGTACTCGCCGGAGACGAAGCCGCTGGCGTCGGAGGCCAGGAAGCCAGCCACGCGGGCCACGTCTTCCGGCACGCCCACGCGGTTCATGGGCGTGCGGGCCAGGCGCTTCTGCACCATCTCGGGGGTGACGTTGACCATCACGCCTTCGGTGGCGGTGAAGCCCGGACAGATGGCGTTGACGCGGATGCCGCGCGGGCCGAGGTCGACCGCGGCGGCGCGCGTGAGGCCCAGCACGCCAGCCTTGACGCCGGCGTAGGTCAGGCCCCTGGGCAGGCCCAGGAAGGCGGCGGCCGAGGCGATGTTGATCACGCTGCCGCCCTCGCCCATGTGGGCCTCGGCGGCCTGGATGCCCCAGATCACCGACTCGAAGCCGGTGCCCACCATGCGGCGCACCATCTCGGGCGTGAGCTCGGCGATGGGGCCGTAGCGCACCCACATGGCGTTGCTCACGAGGATGTCGAAGCGGCCGAAGGCCTTCTTGAGGGCGGCGGTCGCGTCCATGAGGGTGTCGCGCTCGGCCACGTTGCCGCCGAAGGCCATGCCTTTCTGGCCCTTGGACGCCAGTTCGGCCACGGCCTCCTCGGCCAGCTCCTTCTTCAGGTCCAGCACGCCGACGGCGGCGCCCAGGTCGGCCAGGTGCAGCCCGATGGCGCGGCCGATGCCGCGCGCGCCGCCGGTGACCAGGGCCACGCGGCCTTCCAGGGCCCTGGGCGCCGCGTTCATGTTCGATGTGTTCATGTGCTTTCTTCCCTCGTCTGTCTCGAATTGTGCCGGCCGCTCAGGCCCGGTCGGCGAAGCGCGCCTCGGGCAGGCCGCGCGCGCCGGTGCCCCGCACCGCCAGCAGCCGGCCCGCGCGCGGGTCGTCGGTCTTGATGGCGTTGCCGGTGTCGCTCAGGCTGGTCACGTACAGCGTGTCCAGCCCGGGCCCGCCGAAGCAGGGGCAGCTCGGATGCGGCGTGGGCAGGTCCACCAGCCGCTCCAGCGAGCCGTCCGGGCGGAAACGCGCCAGCTGGCCCTTCATCACCAGGGCCACCCACAGGTGGCCCTCGGCGTCGACCGCCGCGCCGTCGGGGCCGGAGCCCAGCGCGGTGGTGTCGGCAAACAGTTGCATGCCCGAGGCCTCGCCGGTGGCTGGGTCGTAGTCATAACAGCGAATCTGATGCGACAGGCTGTCGGCGAAGTACAGCGTGCGCCCGTCGGGACTGAAGCCCAGGCTGTTGGAGACGCGGATGCCGCGCTCCAGCGTGCGAAGCTGCCCCGAGGGCAGCAGCTGATAGAGCTCGCCCACCGGCGTGGCCGGCGCGAGCTTGAGGGAGCCCACCAGGAAGCGGCCCGCGCGGTCGGCGCGGCCGTCGTTCAGGCGCATGCGCTCCTCGGGATGGCGAACCTGGGCCAGGCGGGTGAAGGCGCCATCGGCAGCGCAGCCTCCCCCCGCCTCGACGTCCAGGAAGCCGATCTCGTGCTCCAGCGCCACCAGTAGGCGGCCGCTCTCGCACAGGGCCAGCGAGCCGATCTCCTGCGGCAGCGTCCACTGCCGGCGCTCGCCGGTGGCGGGCGCCAGGCGGTGGACCAGGCAGCGCTTGGAGTCGATCCAGTACAGCGCTTGGCGGCGCTCGTCCCACAGGGGGCACTCCCCCAGCCGGTCTCGCTGTTCGCCGAGGAATTCGATCTGCAGCATGGACGCGGCTGGCGCGAGGCCTTGTTCGGGCAACGCCTGCTTACTTCTTGACGAAGTCACAGCCACCCTCGGCCAAGGGCCGGAAGACCTGCTCGCCCGGGATCTCGCCCTTGAGGGTGTAGTAATCGTACTTGCCCTTGGACTCGGCCGGGGTCTTGACCAGCGCGGCGTAGACCGGACGCATGGTCTGGCCATCTTCGCGGATGCGGACGTTCTTCATGGAGAAGTCGTTGATCGGGGTGGCCTTCATCTTGGCCATCACCGCGCCGCCCTCGTCGGTGCCGGCGGCCTGCACCGCCTTCAGGTAGTGCAGGGTGGCGCTGTAGGCGCTGGCCATGATGTAGGTAGGCGCCACACCGTTGTTGCGGTCCATGAAGCGCTTGGACCAGGCGCGGGTCTCGTTGTTGTGGTCCCAGTACATCGGGTCGGTGAATTGCAGGCCCTGGGCGACGTCCAGGCCCATGGCGTGCACCGCGTTGATGGTCATGCCGAAGACGGAGACGGCCTGGCCGCCGCGGGCGATGCGGAATTCGGCCGCCTGCTTGAGCGCGTTGGTCTGGTCGAGGCCGGCGTTGAGGATCACGATGGCCTGGGCCTTGCTGGCCTGGGCCTGCATCAGGTAGGAGGAGAAGTCGGTGGTGCCCAGCGGGTGCTTGACCGAGCCGACCACCTTGCCGCCGGCGGCTTCGATGAACTTGGTGGCCTCGGCCTGGAAGGCGGCGCCGAAGGCGTAGTCGACGGAGACGAAGAAGAAGGACTTGATGCCCTGGTTCATCAGGCTCTGCACGCCAGCCTTGGGCATGGAGTAGGTGTCGACCGCGAACTGGATGTTCATCGGCGAACAGGCTTTGCCGGTCAGGTCGGAGGCCACGGTGCCGGCGATCAGGTAGGGCTTCTTGGCCGCCTTCATCATGCCGCTGACGGACAGGGCGATGGAGGAGGCGGAGCCGCCGATGATGCTGTCGACCTTGTTCTGCTCCAGCCACTGGCGCGCGATGTTGGTGCCGACGTCGGGCTTGTTCTGGTCGTCGGCGACCAGCACCTCGACGGGCTTGCCCAACACCTTGCCGCCGAAGTCTTCCACCGCCATGCGCACGGCCAGCGTGGAACCGGGGCCGCCGTTGCCGGAATAGGGGCCGGTCTGGTCGGCCATCACGCCGATGCGGACGGCGTCGTCCGAGACTTGCGCCTGCGCGCCGGTGGCGGCCAGCAGGACCAGCAGGCTGGCGGTGGTCAGGGTGTTGAGCTTGCGGTTCTTCATGGTCTGTCTCCAATGGTTGGGGCGGATGGTCTGGCTCGGCGGCGCTCCCGCCGCTGGCCGGTGGTTTCTTCTCGCGGACTCTCTTCGCTTCTACAGGCTGTGTCACGCCACGTGTGGCGCGCCACAGGTGTCGGTTTACGCCGGGTCGGTGACCAGGCGGTAGCCCCGGAACTGCTCGCGCAGCTTGGTCTTGAGCAGCTTGCCGGTGGCGGTGTGGGGCAGCTCATCGACGAAGACGACCTCGTCGGGCAGCCACCAGCGCGCCACGCGTTCCTTCATGAACTCCAACAGCTCGGTGGCGTCGACCTGCTCGCCGCTCTTGGGCACGACGATCAGCAGCGGGCGCTCCTGCCACTTGCTGTGGGGCAGGCCGATCACGGCGGCCTCACGCACCTTGGGATGGCCCACGGCCAGGTTTTCCAAGTCGATGGAGCTTATCCACTCGCCCCCCGACTTGATGACGTCCTTGCTGCGGTCGGTGATCTGAACGTAACCGTCGGGGTCGATCAGGGCCACGTCGCCGGTGCTGAACCAGCCCTGCGCGTCCAGCGCCGAACCGGCGGCGCTGCCGTAGTAGGCCGACAGCACCCAGGGGCCGCGCACGCGCAGCTCGCCCATCTGCTGGCCGTCGTGGGGCAAGGCCTGGCCTTCGGCGCCGAAGATCTCGACCTCGACGCCATAGATCGGCCGGCCCTGGCGGCACTGCACGTCGAAGCGTTCGTCCAACGGCAGGCCTCCGTGCTTGGGAAGCAGGTTGCCGATGGTGGCCAACGGGCTGGTTTCGGTCATGCCCCAGGCCTGGATCACGTAGACGCCAAGCAGTTGCTCGAAGCGTTCGATGATGGCGCGTGGTGCGGCCGAGCCGCCCACGACCACCCGCTTGAGCCGCAGTTCGGACAGGTCCAGGCTGGCGCGGTGCTGCTCGATGTACTGGAAAAAGCCCAGCCACACCGTGGGCACACCGAGCGAGAAGGTGCAGCCTTCGTCGCGCATGGTGGCGTAGAGCTTGTCGCCGCTCAGGTTCGAGCCCGGCAGCACCAGCTTGGCGCCACACATGGCCGAGGCGTAGGGCACGCCCCAGGCATTGACGTGGAACATGGGCACGGCCAGCAGCACGGCGTCGCGGGCGTTGAGGCCCAGGCCATCGGTGGCGCAGGCGGTGAAGGAGTGCAGCACCGTGGAGCGGTGGCTGTAGAGCACGCCCTTGGGGTGGCCGGTGGTGCCGCTGGTGTAGCACATCGAGGAGGCGGTGTTCTCGTCGAGCAGCGGCCACTGAAAGCCTGGGTCGCCCTGCTCCAGCAGGTCTTCGTAGCAGCACAGGCCGGGCAGCTCGAGCGCGGGCAGCTGGTCGGGGCGGCACAGCGCGACGAAGCGCTTCACCGTGGTCAGCTGCGGCGCGATCTGCGTCATGAGGCCGGCGAAGTCGAGGTCGAAGCAGACGATGCCGTCCTCGGCGTGGTTGAGGATGTAGGCGATCTGCTCGGGGAACAGGCGCGGGTTGACGGTGTGCAGCACTGCGCCCATGCCGGCCACGGCGTAGTACAGCTCGAGGTGGCGGTCGGTGTTCCAGGCCAGCGTGGCCACGCGGTCGCCCTGGGCCACGCCCAGCCCACCCAGTGCGCTGGCCAGGCGGCGGGCCCGCTGGTGCACGGTGCGCCAGTTGCTGCGGCGCTGCTCGCCGCCGTGCAAGGTGGAGACCACCTCCACGTCACCGTGGTTGGCGGCTGCGTGTTCGATGAGCCCGGAAATCAACAGGGGCTTTGACTGCATCAGTCCCAGCATGGTCGTGGTCCTTTTTGTCTCGTGTTCTGTTTATTTACAGGCCGGCAGGTAAATGAAAGTCGTCGCATCACCGGCCGGGTCCGTCGCGCATCAGCGCCTCAATCTTTTTGCCAACCCTTCATGTTCACGGCCCCCATCACGGTGTGTTGCAGGCCGCCGTCCACCATCAGGTCAACGCCGGTGATGTAGGCCGCGTCAGGCCCCATCAGGAACGCCACCGCGCCCGCCATGTCCTGCGGCAGTCCGATGCGGCGCAGCGGTACACGCGCCTCGCGCTGTGCGCGTGCCTCAGGCTCGCGGTAGGCCGGCGCCGTGCCCGGGGTCACCGTCATGCCGGGCGACACGCTGTTGACGCGTATGCCGTCCGGCCCCCATTCCACGGCCAGTTGGCGCGCCAGCATGATGGCGGCGGCCTTGCTGGGGCTGTAGGCGCCCAGGGGGGCGGTGGCGTGGCTGCCAGAGATCGAGGCCGTGATGACGAAGCTGCCGCCACTGGCTTTCAGGGCTGGGTGGCATGCGCGCGCCAACAGCCAGGGTGCCCGCACATGCAGGGCAAAGACCTTGTCCCAGTCTTCCACGCGGTAGTCGAGCAGGGCGCCGGGGATGGCGGCGCCGGCGTTGCTGGCCACGGCGTCCAGCCCGCCGAAGGCTTGCGCCGCCGCGGCGAGTGCGGCCGGGTAGTCGGGCTGCGACAAGTCGCCCGCCAGCACCACCGCCTCGCTGCCCTGGGCGCGTACCTCGTCGGCGAGTGCCTGCAGTTCATCGGCGTGCAGGTCGGCCAGCACCAGCCGGGCCCCGCCGCGCTGGGCGGCATCGGCCGCCAACCGAAGGGTGATGGCTCGCCCGATGCCGCGTGCCGCGCCTGTGACGATGGCTCGCATGGCGCTCAGCCGACCCGCTGTTGTTGGTCATCGCCCGTTTTGCACGAGCGAGCGGGTGGGTGTCCGTGGAACGGGGCGCCTTGCATCCTTGTCTCCTTGTAGTGGGCTCGTTGGCCCTTGAGACAAAGAATACCTGCCGGCTGGCAGGTAATCAAGTTAATATTCAACCATGCGATGCAATATCACGTATGAGTTTTCCTGGAGAATTTGGGCATGATCTCTCCCGTCAAATCGGCCGTGCGCGTGCTGGAAATCCTGGAGTATTTCAAGCGCGAGCAGGCCCCCCGCTCGCTGAAGGACCTCTGCACGGCGCTCAACTATCCGCAGTCGAGCTCGACTGTGCTGCTCAAGAACCTCACCGAGCTCGGATACCTGAGCTATGACCGGGCGACGCGCCTGTATTTTCCGACGCTGCGCGTCGGCGCCCTGGGCGACTGGATCAGCCATGCGCTGTTCGGCCAGGGCGAGATCTTCGAAATCATGCGCGATGCCCACAGCGCCACCGGCGAGACGGTGTCGATCGCGCTGCAGAACGATGTCTACATCCAGTACATACGGGTGGTCCAGTCGACCCACGCACTGCGCTTTCACACCGAGGAAGGCAGCATGCGGCCGCTCACGCTGTCGGCCACTGGCTGGCTGCTGATGTCCACCAAGGACGACAAGCATGTGGAAAAGCTGGTGCGGCGCGCCAACATCGCCACACCGCGCAAGGAAGACCGCCAGCCGCTGGAGCTGATGATGCAGCGCGTGGCGCAGGCGCGCGAGGAGGGCGCCGCCTACGCCGAGAACATTCCGCTGCTGGGGGGCGGCACGGTGTGTGTGCTGTTGCCGGTGACGGTGCAGGGCCGTCCGGTGGTGCTGGGCATGGGCGGCGCGGTCGAGCGCATAAGGCCCAACCGCGAGCGCTACACGGCACTGCTCAAGTCGCTGGCGGCCACCCTCAAGCCCTGAAGGGCTTCTGCGCCAGCAGATCGTAGATGGGGTCGGCCGGCATGCGGCCCCCGGTGGGCTGGCGCACTCCGAAGCGTTCGGCATCGCTGCCCGCCGGCAGCGGCAGCTGCCTGATCCAGTCGTAGGTGACGGTGCGCTGGGCAACGCGCCACTCGCCGTTGCGGCGCTCGAAGCGGTCAATGTAGCGGCCCGCCAGAAAGGTCTCCAGCGGCCTGCCCTGCGCGTCAACATCGCCTTGCAAGGCCTGGAAATAGCTCTCCACGGCCGCCACGTCGCCGCGCAGTTCGATCAGGATGTTGCCCAGCGTGTGCACCAGCCGGCCGCTGCCCTTGAGCTTGTCCAGGGCCCAGTCGATGAAGCCGCTGGCCGTGCCCTGGTAGGGGCCGTGGCGGTCTGTGGCGTCGGGCCAGTAGGCCGAGCGCAAGGCGGCTTCGTCGAGGCGGTCGATGCCACGGCAGTAGCGGTACAGGCACTCGCGTATGGCCTCACGGTCCAGCAGCGACTGGAGTTGGCGCAGGGCGTCTTCAGGCAATGTGTTCATGGGCGGGCTCCTGTTGCAGGGTGGTGGCGGGCGGGCGGGTGACGATGACGGCGTCCAGGCAGACCGCGCCCTGGGCGCGCACCACCAGCGGGTTGATGTCGACGCTGACCAGTTCCTCGCGGTGGGCCAGAGCAAACTCGGACAGCCGACACAGCGCGTCCACCAGCGCGGCTTCGTCGCATGGCGGGGCGCCGCGCCAGCCGCGCAGCAGCGCCGAGGAGCGCACGCGGTCGACCAGCGCCTGCGCGCGGGCGGGGTTCAGCGGTGCCGAGGCAAAGGCCACGTCCTTGAACAGCTCCACCGCGGTGCCGCCCGACCCGTACATCACCATGGGGCCGAAGGTCGGGTCCATGTGCACGCCCAGGATCACCTCGACCCCGCCCTTGAGCATGGGCGCGACCAGCACGCCTTCGATTCGGGCCTGCGGCACGGCCGCGCGCGCACGCGAGACCAGGGTGTCGAAGGCGGCGCGCACGGCGGCGGCGTCGGGCAGGTTGAGCAGCACGCCACCGACCTCGGTCTTGTGCGGGATATCGGGCGAGGAGATCTTGGCCACTACAGGAAAGCCCACGCCCTCGGCGGCGCGGACGGCCTCGTCGGCGTTGGCGCACAGACACTCGGGCAACATGGGCAACCCGGCCAGGGCCAGTGCCTTCTTGGCCGTGGCCTCGGTGTCCACCTGGCCCAAGGCCCGGCCCTGGCCCGTGTGGGTGACCGCCTGGTAGAGCATGCGGCGGCGCTCGGCCATGCGGGCCGCGGCGGCCACCGCCAGCACGGCGCGGCTGGGGTCCGCGAACACCGGCATGCGCATGGCCTCCAACCGTGCATTCACCTCGGGCGCCGAGAGCATCACCATCACGATGTCCTTGTCGGGGTGGCGCAGGCGCAGCGCCCCCAGCTCATCGAGGCTGGACGCGAAACGCTGCGGCGACAGGCCCACATGCGCGAGGTAGGCGAACACGGTGCCGTAGGGGCCGTGCGTGAGCATCGCGTCGAGCGTGCGCGGCACGCCGCCCTTGACCGAGGTCACCTGGGCGGTCATGTCCAGCGGGTTGGCGGCCACCGCAAAGGGCAGCAGCTCCAGCGTGGCCGCCACGGCTGCAGGGGGCAGCGGCGACATGCTCAGCCCGCTGTCGCCCGCGTGGTCGGCCATCAGCACGCCGATGCCGCCCGAGCCGGTGACGACGCCGATGTCGGCGTTGGGCGGCATGCGGCCGGTGGTGGCGCACAGGTAGGCGATGTCGAGCATCTCCTCGATCGAGGACGGCCGGTAGGCGCCGCATTCGGCGAACACGGCGTCGAACACGGCGTCGTCACCGGCCAGCGAGCCGGTGTGCGTGCTGGCCGCCGCCGCGCCCAGTTCGGTCCGGCCGACCTTCATCACCAGCACCGGCTTGCCCGCGACGGCTGCCTTGAGCAGGGCGGCACGCAGGCGATTGCCATCGCGGCAGGATTCGATGGCGGCGCAGATGACCTGGGTCTGCGGATCGTCGGCGAGGTAGGCAATGCATTCGGCCACGTCGACATCGGCCTCGTTGCCGGTGGCGATGATCTTGCTGAAGCCCAGTCCGCGCAGCGTGGCCATGCCGTAGGCGCAGGAGCCGAAGGCGCCGCTCTGCGTGGCCAGCGAGATCACCCCGGGGCGCGGCTGCAGGCCATTGAGGGCGGTGGAAAAGGTGGCGAAGAAGCGGGTATCTACGTTGAGCAGGCCCAGCGAGTTGGGGCCCACCATGCGCACGCCGGCCGCGCGGCACATCGCGAGCAGGCGGTCCTGCAGCGCCCGGCCTTCGGAACCCAGCTCGGCAAAGCCGGCGGTCAGCACCTGCACGCAGCGCACGCCCTTGCGGATGCAGTCACCGAGTGCGGCCTCGACGCCGGCGACCGGCACGGCGATGATGGCCTGGTCCACCGGGCCCGGGATGTCGAGCACGCTGCTGAAGGATGCCAGGCCCTGGATCTGCGCGCCGCTCTTGTTGACCGGGTAGATCGGTGCCGCGAAGCCCGACTCGATGAGGAAGCGCAGCGGGCGACCGCCGATGCGCTCGGGGTCGGACGAGGCGCCGATGATGGCGACCGACTGGGGAAAGAACAGGGGATGGAGGCTGTGCATGGTGGATGCCATGAGGTTCACGCCTGCACGGCCTCGGCCGCGCTGCGCTCGGCCAGCCAGTCCAGACACTGGGTCTTGTCACCGAACTGCAGGCTGTTCATAAGCACATGCGTGGCCAGGCGGGCCACCAGCGTTTCCTGCGACATGCCCATGCCGCCGTGCAGCTGGATGGCGGACTCGGCCATGGCCCGGCTCACGCCGATCAGGTAGAGCTTGGTCAGCGCCACGTCGCGCGAGTAGCCCTCGGGCGCGAGCAAGGTCTGCTCGATCAGCTGGCGCACCAGGCCGTGCGCGCTTTCGTAGGCCACGTACATGTCCACCACCCGGTGGCGCAGCGCCTGGAAGGTGGCCAGCAGCACGCCGAACTGCATGCGGGTGTTGAGGTATTCGATGGTCTGCTCGATCATGGCCCCGACCGCGCCCACGGACTGCACGCAGCTCAGCAAGGCGCCTGCCTGCTGGGCCAGCTCGACCGCGCCCGACACCGGCGCACCACGCTGCAGCACCTGCCCGTCGCCAGGCTTGAAGCCCTGGAATTCGACGTCGACGGTGACGCGGCCATCGACCCCTCGGTACAGGCGCGCCAGGGGCAGCACGTCGGCCATGGGCAGCAGTAGCAGGGCTGGCGTGGCGTCGGCGCCTTCGCGCACATTGAACAGCAGGTGGGTGGCCGGCTCGCTGAGGTCGGCGCCCGACAGGCGGCCCTGCAGGGTGCCGTCGGCGCGCAGCGCCAGCGCGCTGGCGGCACCGGGCACCAGGTGGCCGGTGTCCACCACCGGGCACACCGAGGCGTCGCCCGCGGCCATGGCTTCCAGCAAGGTGGCCACCACCGGCTGGTCAACCAGGCCGGACAGCAGCAGCGGCGCCACGGCGCAGCGGGCGATCACCGGCGCCACGATGGCCTGGCGGCCGAGCGCCTCGACGATGGCCGCGAGGTCGGCCAGCGTGCCACCCACGCCGCCGGCGTTTTCGTCGATGAGCACGCCCTGCCAGCCGAGGTCCAGCATCTGGCGCCACTCGGGGCTGCTTTGTGTGCCGCCCAGCGGTGCTTCGGTGGATCGGGGGCCGACGCTTTCGGCCAGCCGCAGGCTGGTGTCGTAGAGATCGCCCGGGAACATGGGGACAGAAGTAAAGGGCATGGTCAGGCTCCGAAAATGTCGCGGGCAATCACGTTCTTCTGCACCTCGCTGGTTCCGCCGGCGATGGTACGGGAACGGTAGAACAGGTAGGTGTGGATGAGCTGGCGTTCGATCTCCAGATCGTCGGCCCCGTTAGGGGCCGGCACCGCGGGCAGCAGGCGCGGTCCGAACTCGGGCGCGGAGAGGTCGTAGGCCAGGCTGGAGATCTGCTGCGACAGCTCGGAGCAGAACAGCTTGAGCGCCGAGGCCTTGGACGCCGCCAGCGTGCCGTTCATTTCCTCGCGGATGGCACTCAGCAGCATCTCGCGGGCGCCCTGCACCGCCGCTTGGGCGTAGTAGAGGCGCTCCAGCGCGCCATGCAGGCTGGCCGATGGGCCCGAGCGCTGCAGGCGAACCTGCAGCAGCTCGTTGACCTGGTCGAGCTGGCGCGCCAGGCGCGGTACCGTGGCCGGCGACAGGCGCTCGCGGTCGAGCAGGAACTTGGCGCATTTCCAGCCACCGCCTTCCTCGCCGATGCGGTTGGCCACCGGCACCCGCACGTTGTCGAGGAACACCTCGTTGACGTGGTGCCACTGGTCGATGGTGTGGATGGGTCGGATCTTGATGCCCGGGGTGTCCAGCGGCACCACCAGCAGCGTGATGCCGGACTGCTTGCGCGCGTCGACCGAGGTGCGCACCAGCGTGTACATCACGTCGGCCTCGTGGGCGTGCGAGGTCCAGATCTTCTGGCCGTTGATGACGTAGTCGTCGCCATCGCGCACCGCGCTGGTCTTGAGCGAGGCCAGGTCGGAGCCGGCCCCGGGCTCCGAGTAGCCCTGGCACCACCACTCGCTGCCGTCGAGAATGCGCGGCAGGTAGCGGGCCTTTTGCTCGGGCGTGCCGAAATGGATGATCACCGGTCCGATGTGGCCCAGGCCGTGGTGGTAAAGCGGCGGGCAGTCGAGCTCGGCGCTGACCTCCTCGAACAGGTAGCGCTGGCGCAGGTCCCAGCCAGTGCCGCCGTTCTCGCGTGTCCAGCCGGGCGCGCCCCAGCCCTGGGCATGCAGGCGGCGCTGCCATTCGGCGAATTCGGCGCGGCCCAGTTTCTGGTTGGAGCGCACCTTGTCGCGCAACTCGCGCGGGCAGTTGGCCTCCATGAAGCTGACCAGGTCCCGGCGGAAGATGTCGTAGAACTGCGGGCTGCGCACGGTCTCTGTCTGGCCGGCCTCGAGGATCGATGTGTGGGTGTTCATGGTGTGGCTTCAGTCGATGCGGATGTTGCGTTCGCGGATGATGGGACCCCAGTACGCCAGGTCGTGCTGGAGGTAGGCGACGAATTCGGGCTGCGTCATGACACGCGGGTCCACCCCGGCCTTGGACAGGCCCTCGCGCACCTCGCGGGTTTCGAGCACGGCGCGCACGTCGGCCTGCAGCTTCTGCTGCAGCGCCTGCGGCGTGGCGGTGGGCAAGAACATGCCGAACCAGCCACCGGCGGAGAACTTGGCCAGCGCCGGGATGCCTTGCTGGCTGATGGGCACCACGCCGGGCGCGCGCGCGTTGGGTGTCTGGCTGCCGATGCCCAGGGCCTTGAGCTTGCCGCTGGCCACATGGACCATGGTGGCAGGCGAGTCGAACAGCGCATCCACCTGCCCGCCCACCAGGTCGGTGATAGCCGGGCCGTTGCCGCGGTAGGGCACGTGCACGATCTGCAGGCCGACTTGGCCGGCGAACATCTCGGCCGCGATGTGCGGGCTGGAGGCATTGCCCGAGGACGCAAAGCTCAGCTTGCCGGGGTTGGCCTTGCCGTAGGCGATCAGCTCGGCCACGCTGTTGACCGGCAGGCGCGCGGACACATACAGGATGCTGGGCGACTCGGCCACCATGGCCAGGGGCGTCAATGCCTTGGGGTCGTAAGGCAGGTTCTTCACCATCAACTGGTTGCCTGTGTAGCCGAAGGCGGTCATCAGCAGCGTGTGGCCATCGCCCGGCGCGCGGGCTGCGGCCGCGGTGCCGATGACGGTACCCGCACCGGAGCGGTTGTCCACCAGCACGTTCTGGCCCCATTTCTCGGCCAGCGCCGGGGCCACGACGCGGGCCAGCACATCGGTCAGGCCGCCCGCCGCGTAGGGCACGATCAGGGTGACGGGTTTGGTGGGGAATGCGGACTGGGACTGCGCCAGGCTGGAGGCGCCGGCCGCCCACGCCAGCGTGCCCAGCAGGATGTTGCGGCGGCTTTGCAGGTGCATACGGGTCTCCTTCATGGGGAAAATGTGAGATTACTTTCCGACAGGTAAGTAATCGGGTGCGGCAGCTCGAGCCCGGCCTTCCGCAGGCGAATCAGCGTTTGGAGGCGGGGGCCTGCAGGCCGGGCAGCACGATGTCCAGGTACTGCTCGATCACCTGGCGTGGCGACAGCGGTCCCTTGGGCGAGTGCCAACGGCTCAGCTGGTTGATGGTCGACAACAGCAGGCGACCGGCGATGGCCGGATCGACCGGACGGAAGTCGCCGCTTTGGATGCCTTCGGCGATACAGGCGCGCAACAGCTTCTCGTACTCGTCGCGCTGGCCCACCGCGGCGGAGCGCGGCCCCGTGCCCTCAGCGTCCCAGAAAGCGTTGGAGCCGGCCACCCAGGCGTCGCGGGTGTGTTCAAACACGTCGGCCGAGGTCAGCATGAAGGCCCTGACCTTTTCCACCGGCCCAGCCGCCCGTGCCACCGACTCGCGCACAGCATCCACCAGCGCACGTGTCGATTCGAGAACGATCTGCTGGTAGAGGGCTTCCTTGTTGGGGAAGTGGTAGTAGAGCGCAGCCTTGGTGATCTGCGCCTCGTCGGCGATGTCGCGTAGCGAGGTGCCTTTGTAGCCCTGGCGGGCGAAAAGCCGGCAGGCGATTTCCAGCAGTTGCCCCTGACGGTCGTCCACCCGGATGCCGGGACTGCCGTTCTTGATGGACTTTTTGATCACTTCGGAGGTGGCCATGGTCGTCTCGCCTGTGCGTTGCGGCGCCGGCGCTAGCCTGCTGCGCCGCCCGTCCGGCGTTATATCAAAGTCCGTTGGATCAGCGGCCGACGTAGACCGGGGCGCGCTTTTCGAGGAAGGCCATCTGGGCTTCCAGCGCGTCCTGGGTCTTGGACAGCGCCACGGTGTTGCCCTGCTCGTACCGGTAGGCATCGCGCGTGGGCATCACCTCGGTCATGCGGGCGGCCTCCTTGGCCAGGCGCAGGGCGATAGGGCTCTTGGACGCCATTTCACGCGCGATCTCCATGGCGAAAGGCATCAGCTGGTCGGCAGGCAGGCAGGCCTCGACCAAGCCCAGGCGGTACAACTCCTGCGCACTGACCTTCATGCCGGTATAGAACATGCGCCGTGCGCGCGAACGGCCGAACACCTTTTGCAGGAAGGTCACGCCGCCCGCGAGGCCGACGTTGATCTCGGGCATCGACACGAAGGCCTCTTCGGATGCGACCCAGATGTCGGCGGCCATCACCAGGCCAAAGCCTGCACCCATGGCCGGGCCGTTGATGGCGGCGATCACTGGCTTGCTGCATTCCACCACTGCGTAGTAGCTCTCGCGCACCAGCCGATTGTGGCGGCCGTAGGCGCCGGGCGTGGCGCCCAGGTTTGGCCGCTCGCGGATGTCGGCGCCGGCCGAGAACACCTTGCCCGAACCGGTCAGCACCACCACCGAGACGTCGTCGCGGTCGGACAACATGTCGAACACGGCGGTGATGTCGGCGCGCAGCTCGGCGTTCTGGGCATTGACCGGGGGGCGGTTGAGGGTGACTGTAGCAATGCGCTGGTCGATTTCCAGCAGCAGGGTCTTGTATTCCATGTGGTCTCCTGGTTACCTGTTTGTCTGTCGTGGCCCGTGCCTGTGTCTGGCAGTGACCATACGGTTCCTGGCATGTGGCATGCCCCCTATCTTGTCATGGCGTGGGCTGGCATTCCCTTGACACATAGAATACTTGCCGGCTGGCAGGTAATCAACGGTTTATTTGACTGTGTGATGCAATATCACGTATGAGTTTTTCGAGTTCTTCCGGGGCTGGTAGATGCGGGCGTCGTGACGCCGGCGAAGGTCCGAGCATCGGCAGCACAGCGATGTTGACGATCACCCCAATCTGACCCGACCTGATTCAGCCCAACATCGCTGCACAAGCGCGCCGTGGTGGAGGCGTTCGACCAGTGTGTGCCCTATTCCGGCGCACGCGCCTTCATGGCCGAACCGTCCAGGGTCCTGTGCGTCATGAACCGCCCCGGGTTTCGTGGAGGCCCGTTGGTTTAAGTCAGGCCACCACCGTGGCGGCTTGACTGGCGAGATGCCCTGATCGACCAGATGGAGTTGAAAGTTGCGCAGGTCCTCCCCGCTGGAGGTGTCCGGCGGACGGCCAAGGTAGGCGGCGAGCCGGCGCACGGCTCGGATGTAGGCAGTATGCGTTTTGGGCGAGAGCCTACGCATTCGCATATCTTCGATCATGCGTTGGCGCAACGGCGAGACCGTCTGATGGGGGCGTTCATGACTGCGCTCCTGTCGTGAACGAGGCCGATTGCTTCGGTTCACAACATCGGCACGCGCGCCAGTGCTGTCAACCAAGCACCCAGGCTCGGAGACTATCGCGCTTTAGTCCGATGGCCGATGCGGCGCATCGGCGGACGTCCGCTCTGAAGCAGCGCGAGTGACCGGTGGGGGGCGGTCGCGACTTCGAAGGTCCAGTTATCGGACGGACGGCCGAACGTCTCTTGATGGCCGTTATGTCGAGCTCTCCATAACGGCCATTATGAGAAGGCCCCAGTTATGAGAAGTTGGGAGTTGGCGAGCGCGCAGACTGCCTCGTACACAGGCCGTCCGACGCGCT
>NZ_SCMM01000015.1:0-88738 GCF_005503345.1 Ramlibacter sp. 2FC | reverse complement strand
CCACCCCGCCGATGCCCACCACCACCACATGGGCGGCGCGGATGCGCGCGGCGCCGGCCACGCCGTACAGGCGCTCCAGGCCGCCGAAGCGGCGCTGCAAGTCGGCCTCGTCGAGCGACAGCATGCGCGGCTCAGCGCGGCAGGCGCGCGAGGCGCTCGCGCCCGGCCTGCGCGGCCTCGGACTGCGGGTAAGTCTTGAGCAACTCGTCCAACGTGCGCCGGGCCGTGCGCGTGTCCTTGAGCTCAACCTGGCAGTTGGCGATCGACAACAGGGCCTCGGGCGCACGCAGATGGTCCGGCGCCTGCGCCAGCATGGCGCGGAAGTTGGCGATGGCCTCCTTGTAGTCGCGCGTGGCGTACTGCGCGTTGCCGAGCCAGAACAGGGCCGAGGGGTTGTAGCCGCTCTTGGGATAGCGCCGGATGAAGTCGACCAGGCTGGCTTGCGCGGCCGCAAAGTCGCCCTTGCGAAACACGGCGAGCGCCGCCTCGTAGTCCTGCTTCTCGGCCGGATCGGCCAGGAACTCCCTGCCATCGACCGAAACCTTGGCCGGCTCGAACTTGCGCAGGCGGTCGTCCATGCCCTGCGACAAGTCCTTCTGGCGGCGCTGCAGTTCGCTGACCTCGCGCTGCAGCTGCTCGTCCTGCCCGCGCTGGCGCGCCATGTCGGCGCGCAGGCTGTCGATCTGGGCCTGCAGGTCGAGCAGGCTGCGACGCAGCTGCGCGTTGTCCTCGGCCAGCCGGGCCTGCGCGGCATTGGAGGCCTCCATGGCACGACGCAGCTCGAGGATGGCCGCGCGCGCCTCGTCGTCGCCGAACAGCGCGGCCTGCGCGGCGACGCTGCCCAGCAGGCCGCAGGCCAGCACCGCGGCGCGCAGGGCCTTGATGGCCAGAGGCGTTCTCATCGGTACTTGAACTCGACGCGGCGGTTCTTGGCCCAGGCAGCTTCGTCGGAGCCGGTGGCGGCGGGCTTTTCCTCGCCGAAGCTCACGGCCTCGACCTGGGCGTCACCCACGCCGAGCAGGCCCATGGCACGGCGCACGGCCTCGGCACGCTTCTGGCCCAGCGCCAGGTTGTACTCGCGGCCGCCGCGCTCGTCGGTGTGGCCCTCGAGCATGACCTTGCGCGCCTGGCTGGCGCGCAGGAAGCGGGCGTGGCTCTCGACCACGCTCTGGTACTCGGGCTTGACCACGAAGCTGTCAAAGTCGAAATAGACCACGTTGGCCGTGCCGGCCGGGCCGACGCCGTTCTGAGCCGACTTGGTCAGGTCCACGGGCGCCACGCCGCTCTGGCCTGCACCGCTGCCGCCAGCGCCCTGGGCTCCGGCGCTGCTGCCCGCACGGTCCTCCACCGGCGGCTGATCGAGCTTGACGCTGGAGCCGCAGCCCGCCAGCACGGCGACCATCGCAAAAGCCAGGAAAAAACGCTTCATTTTTCAACTCTCCTTCAAAGTGACTTATTTCTGGAACGGGCCCCAGGCCGGCTCGCGGAGGTCTCCGCCCTGCCCTGCCAGCCTGGCCTTGATCTTGCCGTCGAGCGTGCTGGTCATCAGCGCCTCGCGGCCTTGCTGTTGCGTCGCGTAGACCAGCAGGCGCCCATTGGGCGCGAAGCTCGGGCTCTCGTCTGCGGTGGTGTCGGTGACCGCGCTGACGTTGCCGCTGGCCAGCTCCATGACATGCAGGCGGTACGCCCCACCCACACGCGAGACGTAGGCCAGCCAGCGCCCGTCGGGGCTGATGGCCGGCGAGATGTTGTAGCTGCCGGAGAAGGTCACGCGCTCGGCGTTGCCCCCGCTGGCCGGCATGCGGTAGATCTGGGGCGCGCCGCCACGGTCGCTCACGAAGTAGAGGCTGCGCCCGTCGGGCGAGAACACCGGCTCGGTGTCGATGCTGGAACTCTGGGTCAGGCGGCGCGGCTCGCCGCCGCCCGCGTCCATCAAGTACAGCTGCGAGCCGCCGTCGCGGCTCAGCGTGACGGCCAGGTTGCGGCCGTCGGGCGACCAGGCCGGTGCGCTGTTGGAGCCGCGGAAGTTGGCCAGCAGGCGGCGCCGCCCGGTGGCCACCTCGTGCACGTAGACCACGGGCTTGCGCGACTCGAAGGACACATAGGCCAGCTGGCCACCCGTGGGCGACCAGGCCGGCGAGATGATGGGCTCGGGACTGCTCAGGGCGCTCTGGGCATTCTCGCCGTCGGCGTCGGCGACCCAGAGGTTGAACCGCTGCCCGACCTTGGTCACGTAGGCGATGCGGGTGGAGAACACGCCCTTCTCGCCGGTGAGCTTCTCGTAGATGTAGTCGGCAATGCGGTGCGCCGCCAGGCGAAGGTCGATCTGCGGCACGGCGTAGCTCTGGCCACCCAGGTCCTGGCCGCGCACCACGTCCCAGAGGCGAAAGCGCACGTCGAAGCGGCCATCGGCCAGGCGCGTCACGCTGCCGGCCACCAGCGAGTCCGCGCTGCGCTGGCGCCAGACCGACAGGTCGGGGCGCGAGCCCTCGTCGAGGGACTGCCCCGCGGCGCTCACGGCACGGAACTGGCCGCTGCGCTCCAGGTCGGCCTGGATGATGGCGGCGATCTTCTGCGGCGACTGGTCCTCGCCGCGAAACGGCGCGATGGCAATCGGCAGCTGGGTCAGGCCCACGCCCGAGACCTCGACCCGGAACTGGGCCAGGGCGGACAGCGAGGGGGTGGCAAGAGCCGCCGCCACGAAACTGCGGCGGCCAAGGGAGGAAGGGGAAAAGACGGTCTGATCGGTCTTCATGCAATGCAGGGTTTCGCCATGAGGCGCATGGCGCAGACGTGAATGGTACACACTGGCGCGCCACCCTCATGACAAACTGTATCGGCCGCATCACGGCAAGCTGCGCGATGTACGTAGAATGCCGCCAGATCATGCCGCCGCCCGAGCCCGCCAGCCCCTCCTCCGAACGCCCTCTGCTGCAGCGCCTGGGCCGCCTGGCCGGCCACTTCGGCAGCCAGCGCGTGGCCTGGGGCGCGGCCCTGTTGGCCTCGCTGGGCGCGGCCGTCACCGAGCCCCTGATCCCGGCCCTGCTCAAGCCCTTGCTCGATCGCGGCTTCGCACAGGGCGAGCTGCCTTTGTGGGCCGTGCCGGTCGCGCTGATCGGGCTGTTCGCGCTGCGCGGCCTCGCGCAATTCGTGTCGCAGTACGCGCTGGCGCGCATCGCCAACGAAGGCATGCTGACCCTGCGCCGGGCCATGTTCGCCCGCCTGCTGAGCGCCGAGATGGCCTTGTTCTCGCGGCAGTCGGCCAGCGCCCTGTCAAACACCATCGTCTACGAGGTGCAGAACGGCGCCAACCAGCTGGTCTATGCGCTGCTGGGCCTGTCGCGCGACGGTTTCACCCTGGTGGCGCTGCTGATCTACCTGGTCTACCTGAACTGGAAGCTCACGCTGATCGTGGCCGTGGTGGTGCCGGGCGTGGCCTGGATCATGAAGGCGCTGTCGCGGCGCCTGTACCGGCTCACCAAGGACAGCCAGGCCGCCACCGACGAGCTGGCTTACGTGGTCGAGGAGAACGTGTTGGCCCACCGCATGGTGCGCCTGCACGGCGCGCAAACCGGCCAGGCCAGCCGTTTCAATGCCTTGAGCCAGCGGCTGCGCGGCCTGGCCATCAAGTCGACCATCGCCTCGGCGGCCATGACCCCGCTGACCCAGCTGCTGGCGGCGGCCGCGCTCTCGGCCGTGATCTGCGTGGCCCTGTGGCAGAGCCAGCAAGACGGCAACAGCAGCGTGACGGTGGGTGGCTTCGTGGCCTTTATCACCGCCATGCTGATGCTGATCGCGCCGATCCGGCGCCTGGCCGAGGTGGCCAACCCCATCACGCGTGGGCTGGCGGCACTCGAGCGCGGCCTGCAGCTGATGGAGCAGGTGCCGCCCGAGCGCGAGGGCACGCAGGAAGCGGCCCGCGTGGGCGGTGCGATCGAGTGGCGCCAGGTCAGCGTGGCCTACCGCGAGGACGCGGCTCCGGCGCTCGATATGCTGAGCCTGTCGGTGGCGGCCGGCGAGACCGTAGCCCTGGTCGGCCCCTCGGGCTCGGGCAAGACCACCCTGGTCAACCTGCTGCCGCGCTTCGTGCTGCCCAGCGGCGGCCAGGTCCTGCTCGACGGCCAGGACATCGCCGACTGGCAGCTCGGCGCGCTGCGCGGGCAGTTCGCGATGGTGAGCCAGGACGTGGTGATGCTGAACGACACGGTCGCCGCCAACGTGGCGCTGGGCCAGGCCATGGCCCGCGAACGCGTACAGCGCTGCCTGGAGGCGGCCAACCTGGCCGAGCATGTGGCGGCCCTGCCCCAGGGCATGGACACGGTGGTGGGCCACAACGCCACCCAGTTGTCCGGCGGCCAGCGCCAGCGCCTGGCGATCGCGCGAGCGCTCTACAAGGACGCGCCCATCCTGATCCTGGACGAGGCCACCTCGGCGCTGGACACCGAGTCCGAGCGCCTGGTGCAGGAGGCCCTGCAGCGCCTGATGAAAGGGCGCACCACGCTGATCGTCGCGCACCGCCTGTCGACCATAGAGCATGCGGACCGCGTGGTCGTCATGCAGCAGGGCCGCATCATCGAGCAGGGCAGCCATGCGGCGCTGATGGCGGCCGACGGTCTCTACGCGCGTCTGCAGAGCAAGGGCGCGTTGACGGCCGACATGACCGCGGACAGTCCCACCTCCGAAGCCGCCTGAGCGGCCCTCGCTCAGAGCAGCACGATGTCGTACTGCTCCTGCCCAATGGCGCTCTCGCTCTGCAGCGAGATCGGCTTGCCGATGAAGTCGGACAGGCCCGCCAGGTGCTGGCTTTCCTCATCCAGCAGCAGCTCGATCACCTTGGGCGAGGCGACCACGCGAAACTCGCGCGGGTTGAACTGGCGCGCCTCGCGCAGGATCTCGCGCAGGATGTCGTAGGCCACGCTGCGCGCGGTCTTGACCTGGCCCGAGCCCTGGCAGGCCGCGCAGGGCTCGCACAGCATGTGGGCCAGCGACTCGCGCGTGCGCTTGCGCGTCATCTCCAGCAGGCCCAGCTGCGAGAAACCGCCGGCCATGGTCTTGACCCGGTCGCGCGCGAGCTGCTTGCGGAACTCGTCGAGCACCGCCTGGCGGTGCTCCTCGCGTCCCATGTCGATGAAGTCGACGATGATGATGCCGCCCAGGTTGCGCAGCCGCAGTTGGCGCGCAATGGCCTGGGCCGCCTCGAGGTTGGTCTTGAAGATGGTGTCGTCGAAGTTGCGCAGGCCGACGAAGCCGCCGGTGTTCACGTCTATCGTGGTCAGCGCCTCGGTCTGGTCGACGATCAGGTAGCCGCCGGACTTCAGGTCGACGCGGCGCCCCAGCGCGCGGGCGATCTCCTCGTCGATGGCGAACAGGTCGAAGATCGGCCGCTCGCCCTTGTAGTGCTGCAGCTTGGCGGCGGCAGCGGGCATGAACTCGCGGCCGAAGGCCATCAGCTGGTGGAACTGCTCGCGCGAGTCGATGCGGATCGACTGCGTAGCCTCGCCCACCAGGTCGCGCAGCACGCGCTGCAGCAGGCTCAGGTCCTGGTGCAGCAGCGACTGCGGCGGCAGGCGCAGCGAGGCCTCCTTGATGCGGGCCCAGGTCTTGCGCAAGTAGGCGATGTCCTCGCCGAGCTCGGCGTCGCTGGCGTCCTCGCCGTTGGTGCGCAGGATGAAACCGCCGCCCTGAGGTCCCGCCAGGGCCTGCAGGCGAGCGCGCAGCGCGTCGCGCTGCTCGGTCGGGATCTTCTGAGAGACGCCGATGTGGTCGTCCTGCGGCAGGAACACAAGCAGGCGGCCCGCGATGCTGATCTGGGTGGACAGGCGCGCGCCCTTGGTGCCTATGGGATCCTTGATCACCTGCACCATCAGCGCCTGGCCCTCGAACACCTGCTTCTCGATCGGCACGGGCGGCTGGCTGCCGCGCAGCTGGGCCGGCGGCTCGCCGCCCTCCTGGCGCTGCCAGACATCGCCCACGTGCAGGAAGGCCGCGCGCTCCAGGCCGATGTCGATGAAGGCCGACTGCATGCCCGGCAGCACGCGTGCCACCTTGCCCAGGTAGACGTTGCCGACCAGGCCGCGCTCGAGCGTGCGCTCCACATGCAGCTCCTGCACGGCGCCATGCTCGACCACGGCGACGCGGGTTTCCTGGGGCGACCAGTTGATCAGGATGTCTTGTTGCATGGCGACCTGTTCAGCAGGAAAAACCGAGACGGCGCAGCAGCGCGGCCGTCTCGAACAGCGGCAGGCCCATGATGCCCGAATAACTGCCGGCAATGCGCGCGATGAAGGCCGCGGCGCGCCCCTGCACCGCATAGGCACCGGCCTTGCCCAGCGGCTCGCCGCTGGCCACATAGGCCTTGATCTGCGCCGCCGTGAGTGGCGCGAAACTCACGCGCGACTCGCTGAGCGCCTGCAGGCGCCGGCGCCCATGCTGGACCGCCACCGCCGTGAGCACGCGGTGGGTGCGCCCCGACAGCTCGCGCAGCATGCGCTGCGCGTCACGCTCATCCTCGGGCTTGCCGTAGATGCGGCGGCTCAGCGCCACCGTGGTGTCCGAGCACAGCACCGGCGCCACAGGCGCGCCGCGCCGGCCCAGGCGCTCCAGCGCCGCGTCCAGCTTGTGCTCGGTGACGCGCTGCACGTAGGCCACGGGCGACTCGCCCGGGCGCACCTGCTCCAGCGCCTCGGCGTCTTCGTGGTCGTCGGGCGGCAGCAGCTCGTGGCGTATGCCGATCTGCTCCAGCAGCTGGCGGCGCCGCGGGCTTTGCGAGGCGAGGTAGATGAATTCGGGCGAGGCGGTGCTCATTCGCGGTGGTACGGGTGGTTGGCGTTGATCGACCAGGCGCGATAGAGCTGCTCGATCAGCAGTACCCGCGCCATCGCGTGCGGCAGCGTCATGTCGGACAGGCGGATGCGCTCGTGCGCCGCCTGGCGCAGCGCCGGGTCCAGGCCGTCGGGGCCGCCGATCAGCAGCGCCACGTCGTCGCCGCCGAGCTGCCAGGCCTTGAGCCGCTCGGCCAGTCCCAGCGTGCTCAGCGCCGTACCGCGCTCGTCCAGCGCGACCACGCGCGCGCCCTTCGGGATCGCCGCTTCGATGCGCTGACGCTCGGCCGCATACAGGGTCTGCAGCGTCTTGGAGCCGCGCGGCTCGGTCTTGACCGCCTTGAGTTCGACCCGCAACTCGGGCGGGAAGCGCTTGGCGTAGTCGTCCCAGGCGGTCTGGGCCCAGTCGGGCACACGCTGCCCGACGGCCACGATCAGCAGCTTCATGCCGCGGGCTCAGGCCTTGGCGGCCGCGCTCTTCCTGGCTGGGGCCGCCTTCTTGGCCGCAGGCTTGCTGGCCACGGCCTTCTTCGCCACCACCTTCTTGGCCGCCGTCTTGCGGGCCGCGCTGCCATCGCCGCCCTTGCCTGCCGCAGGCGCGGCGGCACTCTTGGCTGCGGCGCCTGCGCGCTTGGCCGGGGCCTTTGCAGCGGGCCTGGCCTGCGCCGATGCCGGCGCCTTCTTCTTGGCTGCGGTCTTCTTGGCCGGCACCTTGGCCGCGGGCTCGGCCGCCGCTTTGGCGACGGGCTTGGGCGCGCCGAGCTTCAGGCGCACGGGCTTGTCACCCCAGATCTCCTCGAGGTTGTAGTACTGGCGGATGGCGGGCTGCATGATGTGCGCCACCGCCGCGCCGCAGTCCACGATGATCCATTCGCCGTTCTCCTCGCCTTCGATGCGCGGCTTGGGAAAGCCGGCCTCGCGCACCTTGTCGCGCACGCTGGCCGCCAGCGCCTTGGTCTGGCGGTTGGAGGTACCCGAGGCCACGATGACGCGCTCGAACAGGGGGGAGAGGTGCTCGGTGTTGAACACCTGGACATGCTGTGCCTTCACGTCCTCCAAGCCATCGACGATGGCACGCTGGAGCTTCTGGGTGTCTTTTTTGGCGCTGGAGTCAGTCATCAGGCAGAAAGATAGAGGTGGTGTTGTTCAATATAGCGTGCAACGCCGGCAGGAACCAGATGGTCGATCCCCAGCCCGGCCTGCACCCGCGCACGGATGTCGGTGGCGCTGTGCGGCATGGCTGCCACCTGCAGACGCTGGAAACGCCCGCCGCCCAGGGGCGGCGCCGGGTGATCGGGGTCGAAGGCGTCGGGATGGTTGGCGTCGTCGTCGCGCGAAGCTACAGAAATTATAGCAATCTGCAGGATCTCCTGCCACCGGTGCCAGCGCGGCAGGGCCAGGGCCTGGTCGCTGCCGAGCAGCAGATGCAGCTGTGCGCCCGGGTATTCGGCCTGCAGCGCGACCAGGGTGTCTATGGTGTAGGTCGGGCCGGCCCGGCGCAGCTCGCGGTCGTCCACCACCACGCCGGCACAGTCCTCGAACGCCTGGCGGGCCATGGCCAGGCGGTGCTCGGCCGCGCTCAGCGTGCGCGCCTTGTGCCAGGCATGGCCGGTGGGCAAGGCATGCAGCCGGTCGAGCTGAAGCTGCGCCAGCGCGGCCCGCGCCAGCGCGACATGCGCCAGGTGCGGCGGGTCGAAGGCCCCGCCGAAGACGCCGATGCGCAGCGCCATGCCCGTCAAACCCAATCCCGGCGCACCAGGAACTGGCTGTACAGCGCGGCCTCGGGCGTGCCGGGCTCCGGCTCGCGCCGGTAGGCCCAGCTGGCCAGCGGCGGCATGGACAGCAGGATGGACTCGGTGCGCCCGCCGGACTGCAGGCCGAAATGCGTGCCCCGGTCCCAGACCAGGTTGAACTCGACGTAGCGGCCCCGGCGGTAGAGCTGGAACTCGCGTTCGCGCTCGCCCCAGGCCAGGGCGCGGCGCCGCTCGACGATGGGCAGGTAGGCCGAGAGAAAGGCGTCGCCCACCGCCTGCACCAGGGCGAAGCCGTTGTCGAAGCCGCCTTCGGCGAAGTCGTCGAAGAACACGCCGCCGACGCCGCGCTGCTCGTCGCGGTGCTTGAGGTAGAAGTACTCGTCGCACCAGGCCTTGAAGCGCGGGTACTTGTCCACGCCGAACGGCGCGAGGGCCTGCTGGCAGACGCGATGGAAATGCACCGCGTCTTCCTCGAAGCCGTAGTAGGGCGTGAGGTCCATGCCGCCGCCGAACCAGCACACCGCAGCCTGGCCCGCCGGCTTGGCCGCGATCATGCGCACGTTCATGTGCACGGTGGGCACATAGGGGTTGCGTGGGTGGAACACCAGCGACACGCCCAGGGCCTCGAACGGCGCGCCCGCGAGCTCGGGACGGTGCTGGGTGGCCGAGGGCGGCAGGCGGGGGCCCTGCACATGGGAGAAGCCGCAACCCGCGCGCTCGAACACCGGCCCGCCCTCGAGGATGCGCGTGATCCCCTCGCCCTGCAGCGGCTCCTGCGCCGCCTTGCGCCAGGCGTCCTCGCGGAAGGGACTGCCGTCGATCGCGCCGATCGCGTCGGCGATGCGCGTCTGCAGCGACTGCAGGTAGGCGCGCACGGTGGCTACGCCGGAAGCTTTCATCTCGCCCTGGACCTGGTTCGTAGGCGCGGGGGTCTGCGGCCAGGCCATCAGGACTTCACGGCCCTGAAGCCGATGTCGCGCCGGTACTGCATGCCGTCGAAATGGATGCCGCGCGCCACGTCGTAGGCGCGCTGCTGGGCCTGCTTCACGGTGTCGGCCAGCACCGTCACGCACAGCACGCGGCCGCCCGAGCTGCGCACCTCGCCGCCCTGGCCTCCCTGGCCACTGGTGCCGGCATGGAACACCATGGCGTCGTCGGCCGGCTTGGGCAGGCCGGTGATCAGGTCGCCCTTGCGCGGGTTCAGCGGGTAGCCGGCCGCGGCCATCACCACGCCCAGGGCGGTGCGGCGGTCCCACTGCAGGTCCACGCTGTCGAGCTGGCCCGCGGTGGCGGCCAGCATCACGTCGACCAGGTCGGACTTCAGGCGCATCATGATGGGCTGGGTCTCGGGGTCGCCCATGCGGCAGTTGAACTCCAGCGTCTTGGGATGGCCCTTGGCGTCGATCATCAGGCCGGCGTAGAGGAAACCGGTGTAGGGGATGCCGTCCTTTTCCATGCCGCGGATGGTGGGCAGGATGATCTCGCGCATGGCGCGCGCATGCACGTCGGCCGTGACCACGGGCGCGGGCGAATAGGCACCCATGCCGCCGGTGTTGGGGCCGGCGTCGCCGTCGAGCAGGCGCTTGTGGTCCTGGCTGGTGGCCAGAGCGACCACGTTCTTGCCATCGCACATCACGATGAAGCTGGCCTCCTCGCCCTGCAGGAATTCCTCGATCACCACGCGCGCGCCGCCCTCGTTGTGGCTCACGCCCAGGGTGTTGTCCAGCAGCATGAAGTCGATCGCCTCGTGCGCCTCGGCGGCCGTCATGGCCACCACCACGCCCTTGCCCGCGGCCAGGCCGTCGGCCTTGACCACGATGGGCGCGCCCTTGCGGTCCACGTAGGCATGTGCGCCGACCGGGTCGATGAAGCTTTCGTACTCGGCCGTGGGAATGCCATGGCGCTTCATGAAGGCCTTGGAGAAGGCCTTGGAGCTCTCCAGTTGCGCGGCCGCCTTGGTCGGGCCGAAGATGCGCAGGCCATGGGCGCGGAACTCGTCGACCACGCCGGCGGCCAGCGGTCCCTCGGGGCCGACCACCGTGAGGGCGATCTTCTCCTTCTGTGCCCATTCGCGCAGGGCCACCACGTCCGTGATGTCCACGTTGACCAGGTTGGGGTCCAGCGCCGTGCCGCCGTTGCCCGGCGCGACGTAGACCTGCTGGACCTTGGGGGAGCGCGAGAGCTTCCAGGCCAGCGCATGTTCGCGGCCGCCGCCGCCGATCACCAGGATTTTCATGCGAGGGCCCTTATTCGGAAATTTCAGCGTTGTGGAACACGTTCTGCACGTCGTCCAGGTCTTCCAGAACGTCGAGCAGCTTCTGCATCCGGGCGGCGTCCTCGCCGCTGAGCGCTATGCTGTTCTCCGGGCGCATGGTGACCTCGGCCACCTCGGGCGTCAGGCCCGCCGCCTCCAGCGCGTTCTTCACCGCCTCGAAGTCGGCCGGCGCGGTCAGCACCTCGATCGCGCCCTCCTCGTCGGCGATCACGTCCTCGGCGCCGGCTTCCAGGGCGACTTCCATGACCTTGTCCTCGCTGGTGCCGGGCGCGAAGATCAGCTGACCCACATTCCTGAACTGGAACGCGACCGAGCCCTCGGTGCCCATGTTGCCGCCGTACTTGCTGAAGGCGTGGCGCACCTCGGCCACGGTGCGCACGCGGTTGTCGGTCATGGTGTCGACGATGATGGCGGCCCCGCCTATGCCGTAGCCCTCGTAGCGGATTTCCTCGTAGTTCACGCCTTCCAGGTTGCCGGTGGCCTTGTCGATGTTGCGCTTGACGGTGTCGGCCGGCATGTTGGCCGCCTTGGCCTTTTCAATGGCCAGGCGCAGGCGGGGGTTGGCCGTCGGATCGCCGCCGCCGGTGCGGGCGGCCACCATGATCTCGCGCACCACGCGCGTCCAGATGCGCTGGCGCTTCTCGTCCTGTCTGCCCTTGCGGTGCTGGATATTTGCCCATTTGCTGTGGCCGGCCATCAGAAATCCTTGCGTGTTGATTTAATCTATGCCCTGGATTTTACTTTTCACTCCCCGGGAGCCCTCTTCATGGCCGAACCGCTGCTGATCGCCAGGCATGGCGCCACCGAATGCCATCTGCTGCCCGGCCTGGCCAACCGCCACGGCCTGATCACCGGCGCCACCGGCACGGGCAAGACCGTGACGCTGCAGACCCTGGCGGAGAACTTCTCGCGCATCGGCGTGCCGGTGTTCATGGCCGACGTCAAGGGCGACCTCACGGGCATCAGTCAGGCCGGCCAGATAGCCGGCAAGCTGGCGGCCGTGCTGCAGGAGCGCGGGCTGGACGCCCCCGAGTCGCGCGCCTGCCCGGCCACCCTGTGGGACGTGTTCGGCGAGCAAGGCCACCCGGTGCGCGCCACGGTTTCCGACATGGGGCCGCTGCTGCTGGGGCGCATGCTGAATCTCAACGAGACCCAGGCCGGCGTGCTCAACCTGGTGTTCAAGATCGCCGACGACAACGGCCTGCTGCTGCTGGACCTGAAGGACTTGCGCGCCATGCTGCAGCATGTGGGCGACAACGCCAGCCAGTTCACCACCGAGTACGGCAACGTCAGCGCCGCCAGCGTCGGCGCCATCCAGCGCGGCCTGCTGCAGATCGAGTCCCAGGGCGGCGACAAGTTCTTCGGCGAGCCCATGCTCAACCTCGAGGACTTCATGCAGACCGACGCCGCGGGCCACGGCGTGGTCAACATCCTGGCGGCCGACAGGCTGCTGAACGCGCCGCGCCTGTATGCCAGCTTCCTGCTGTGGATGCTGTCCGAGCTGTTCGAGCAACTGCCCGAGGTCGGCGACCCGGATCAGCCGAAGCTGGTGTTCTTCTTCGACGAGGCCCACCTGCTGTTCGACGACGCGCCCAAGGTGCTGGTCGAGCGCATCGAGCTGGTGGTCCGCCTGGTGCGCTCCAAGGGCGTCGGCGTGTATTTCGTCACGCAGAACCCGCTCGACATCCCGGACAGCGTGCTGGCCCAGCTCGGCAACCGCGTGCAGCACGCCCTGCGCGCCTTCACGCCGCGCGACCAGAAGGCGGTGAAAGCCACGGCCCAGACCATGCGCCAGAAGCCGGGGCTGGACATAGAGACCGCGATCACCGAGCTCGCGGTGGGCGAGGCCCTGGTCAGCCTGCTCGACGCCAAGGGCCGCCCCGGCGTGACCGAGCGCGTCTACGTGCTGCCACCGGGCAGCCAGATCGGGCCGATCACGCCGGTGCAACGCCAGGCCCTGGTGCAAGGCTCGCTGGTCGCCGGCGTCTACGAGAAGACGGTGGACCGCGAATCGGCCCACGAGATCCTCAAGGGCCGCGCCGCCGCGACCGAGGCGGCTGCGTCTGCCGGCACGGGCGGCAACGGCAAGGCGGCCGAAGGCGGCCTGCTGGGTGGCCTGGGCGACATGCTGTTCGGCTCCACCGGACCGCGCGGCGGCCGACGCGAGGGCCTGGCCGAGGCCATGGCCAAGTCCGCCGTGCGCACCATAGGCACCACGGTGGGCCGGGAGATCATCCGCGGCGTGCTGGGCAGTCTGCTCGGCGGGCGCAGGCGCTGAAGGAGAAAAGCCATGGACCAGGTCCACCTGATCGACCACCCGCTGGTGCAGCACAAGCTCACGCTGATGCGCCAGAAGAACGCCAGCACCAGCAGCTTTCGCCGCCTGCTGGACGAGTTGAGCACGCTGATGGCCTACGAGGTCACGCGCGACATGCCGCTGCACGAGATCGAGATCGAGACGCCGCTGGAGAAGACCACCGGCCGCATGATCGACGGCAAGAAGCTGGTCTTCGTGCCCATACTGCGCGCCGGCCTCGGCATCCTGGACGGCATGCTCAATGTGGTGCCCGGTGCGCGCGTGGGCCATATCGGCCTGTACCGCGACCCAGAGACCCTGCAGGCCGTGCAGTACTACTTCAAGATGCCGTCCAGCATGGAGGAGCGCGATGTGATCGTGGTCGACCCCATGCTCGCCACCGGCAACTCGGCCGTCGCGGCGATCGACAGGATCAAGGCGCTGAACCCGCGCTCGGTAAAGTTCGTCTGCCTGCTGACCTGCCCCGAGGGCATCGCCACCCTGCGCCGGGCCCACCCCGACGTGCCGATCTACACCGCCGCCATCGACCGCGAGCTCAACGATCACGGCTACATCCTGCCCGGCCTGGGCGACGCCGGCGACCGGATCTTCGGCACCAAATAGGGCGCCATCCCAGGACGGCGGAGACCATGCTCGACCTGCTGATCACCCACGCCACCCTGCCGGACGGCCGCAGCGACATGTCCGTGGCCGTGCAGGACGGCCGCATCACCGAAGTGAGCCAGGGCCTGAGCGCCGCGGCCCATGAAGTCGTGGACGCCCAGGGCCTGCTGCTCAGCCCGCCCTTCGTCGACGCACATTTCCACATGGACGCCGCCCTGAGCTACGGCCTGCCGCGCGTCAACCAGAGCGGTACCCTGCTCGAAGGCATCGCGCTGTGGGGCGAGCTCAAGCCGCTGCTCACGCAGGAGGCCCTGGTCGAGCGCGCCCTCGCCTATTGCGACTGGGCCGTGGCCAAGGGCCTGCTGGCCGTGCGCTCGCACGTGGACGTGTGCGATCCGCGCCTGCTGGCCGTGCAGGCCCTGCTGGAGGTCAAGCAGCGCGTGGCGCCCTACCTCGACCTGCAGTTGGTCGCCTTTCCGCAGGACGGCGTGCTGCGCTCCCCGGGCGCGCTCGAGCAGCTCCAGCGTGCGCTGGCCATGGGCGTGGACGTGGTGGGAGGCATTCCGCATTTCGAGCGCACCATGGCCGAAGGCGCGGCCAGCGTGAAGCTGCTGTGCGAGCTCGCCGCCGAGCAGGGCCGCATGGTGGACATGCACTGCGACGAGTCCGACGACCCGCTGTCGCGCCACATCGAGACCCTGGCCTTCGAGACGCAGCGCCTGGGCCTGCAGGGCCGGGTGACGGGCTCGCACCTGACCTCGATGCACTCCATGGACAACTACTACGTGTCCAAGCTGCTGCCGCTGATGGCCGAGGCCCAGGTCCATGCGGTGGCCAACCCGCTGATCAACATCACGCTTCAGGGCCGCCACGACAGCTACCCAAAGCGCCGCGGCATGACGCGCGTGCCCGAGCTGATGGCGCAGGGCGTCACGGTCGCCTTCGGCCATGACTGCGTGATGGATCCCTGGTACTCGCTGGGCTCGGCCGACATGCTCGAGGTGGCCCACATGGGCCTGCATGTGGCGCAGATGACCAGCCAGACAGCGATGCGCCAATGCTTCGACGCCGTCACGGTCAACCCGGCGCGCATTCTGAAGCTGCAAGGCTACGGACTGGAAGCCGGCTGCCATGCCGACTTCGTGCTGCTGCAGGCGCGTGACCCCGTCGAGGCGATACGCCTGCGCGCCACGCGGCTCAAGGTCTTCCGGCGCGGCAAGCTGGTCGCGCAGACGCCGCCCGCCACGGCCACGCTGCATCTGGCCGCGCGCCCCGGCAGCACGGCATTCATGTACCGCTGAGGCGGCTACCGCTGCGGCGCGATCGACTCCGCATAGTCGTAGAGCGCGCCCAGGATGGCCTCGGCGCGCTCGTCGGCCTTCTCCGACAAGGCGTCGATGCGATCGGACAGGGCCTGCAGGGTCAGCGCCCCGCCCTCCCCCTCGAACAGGCGGGCCGCGCGGTGCTCGCTCCAGCGCTGCGCCTCCTCCTGCGTCAGCGTGCCGGGGAAGTTGCGCGCGCGGTAACGGAACAGCAGTTCCTCCAGCCGTTCGTCGTCGAATCCGGTGCGCGCCGCGGCCAGTGCCTCGGGGCCCAGGCTGCGCAGGTGGTTCAGGCGCCGGCGGTCGCCGTTGCCGACGAAGCCGCCGTACAGGTCCTGGTCCACGTCGGGACGCTGCGCGTCAGCGGCCTCGGGCCGCTCGAACACCTGGGCCCAGATCGCGCTCATGTCGGGCAGGTCGCGGGCCACGGCGGCATGGCGCAGGGCCTGCTCCATGTCCATGCCCCAGCGTTCGGCCAGCTCGGGCGAGAGCGTGCGCAGCTTGGCCACCACCATGGGCGACTTGTTCAGGTGCACGGTCTTCACTGGCAGGCGCGTCATGCCCGGCGGCAGCGCGTCGGCCTTGCTGAACAGGCGCAGCCTCAGGGTCGCGACGTCCAGCGTCGCGAGCTCGGACGGGTCGTGGGCCAGGTCCCAGGCGATCAGCTCGTTGCGGTTGCGCGGATGGCTGGCCAGCGGCCACAGCACGGCGAGGCAGCCGCGCTGGACCGGAAACATGCCCGAGACATGCAGGAAAGGCCTGGCGCCGTCGGCCGTGGTCGGCAGACCCAGTTCGGCCATCACGCGCTCCTTCTTGTGCAGTCCCAGGCAGAACTCGAACAGCTTGGGCTGCTGGTCGCGGATCAGGCGCGCCAGCGCGATGGTGGCGCGCACGTCCGACAGCGCGTCGTGCGCGGCCTCGTGCGCCAGGCCGTTGGCGGCGCTCAGGTGCTCCAGCCTGAAGCTGGGCGTTCCGTCGGACTTGCGGGGCCAGGCTATGCCCTCTGGGCGCAGCGCATGGGCCATGCGCACCACGTCGAGCAGGTCCCAGCGGCCGCAGCCGTTCTGCCACTCGCGCGCATAAGGGTCGATCAGGTTGCGCCAGAACAGGAAGCGCGTGAACTCGTCGTCGAAGCGAATCGTGTTGTAGCCCACGCCTATGGTGCCGGGCCGGGCCAGCTCCGCCTCGATGCGCGCGGCGAATTCATGCTCGGCCAACCCTTTCTCCAGGCACAGCTGGGGCGTGATCCCCGTGATCAGGCAAGCCTCAGGATCTGGCAGGTAGTCCGGCGCCGGCCGGCAGTAGAGCATCAGCGGCTCGCCGATCTCGTTGAGCTCGGCGTCGGTGCGGATGGCGGCGAACTGCGCGGGCCGGTCGCGCCGGGGGTCGGCGCCGAAGGTCTCGTAGTCGTGCCAGAGGAAGGTGGACGCGTGCATGCCGGGCAATGTACCCGCAAACCAGCCACGAAAGGCCCGGCGCCCTCATGCGCCTCGCGGGCCGCTCAGGCTTTCACGCAGTCGGCGAAATAGCGTTTCTTGCCGTCCGGCCCGACCTGCTCCACCAGGCCGTGGATGTCGGTCTCGAAGCCCGGGCACTGGGCGTTGAACTCGCGCGAGAACTTCAGGTAGTCGACGATCTTCTTGTTGAACACCTCGCCCGGAACCAGCAGCGGGATGCCCGGCGGGTAAGGCGTGACCAGTCCCACCGTGATGCGGCCCTCAAGCTGATCGATTTCCACGCGCTCGGTCGTGCGGTGGGCGATGTGGGCGTAGGCGTCGGCCGGGGTCATGGCGGGCGCCAGGTCGCTCAGGTACATCTCGGTGGTCAGGCGGGCGATGTCGTACTTGGCGTAGAGCTCATGGATGTGCTGGCACAGGTCGCGCAGGCCCATGCGCTCGTAGCGCGGGTGCTGCTGGCAGAACTCCGGCATGATGCGCCACAGCGGCTGGTTGCGGTCGTAGTCGTCCTTGAACTGCTGAAGCGCCGTCAGCATGGTGTTCCAGCGGCCCTTGGTGATGCCGATGGTGAACATGATGAAGAAGCTGTAGAGGCCGGTCTTCTCGACCACCACGCCATGCTCGGCCAGGAACTTGGTGACGATGGAAGCCGGGATGCCGGTCTGGTCGAACTTGCCGTCCAGGTTGAGGCCGGGCGTGACGATGGTGGACTTGATCGGGTCCAGCATGTTGAAGCCGTCGGCCAGCTGGCCGAAGCCGTGCCACTTGCTGTCGCTCTTGCTGCCCTTGTCGTCGCTGCGAATGATCCAGTCTTCGGCGCGGCCAATGCCCTCCTCGACCAGCTCATCCGGTCCCCAGACCTTGAACCACCAGTCCTGGCCGTACTCCTCGTCCACCTTGCGCATGGCACGGCGGAAATCCAGCGCCTCGGCGATGCTCTCCTCCACCAGGGCCGTGCCGCCGGGCGGCTCCATCATGGCAGCCGCCACGTCGCAGCTGGCGATGATGCTGTATTGCGGCGAGGTGCTGGTGTGCATCAGGTAGGACTCGTTGAACAGATGCCGGTCCAGCTTGGTGTTCTGAGAGTCCTGCACCAGCACGTGGCTGGCCTGGCTGATGCCGGCCAGCAGCTTGTGGATGGACTGGGTGGCATAGACCACCGTGTCCTTGGGCCGGGCGCGCTTCTTGCCCATGGCGTGGTAGGCGCCGTAGAAGGGGTGGAAGGCCGCGTGCGGCAGCCAGGCCTCGTCGAAATGCAGGTTGTCGACGTAGCCGTCCAGCAGGCCCTTGATCGCCTCGGTGTTGTAGAGCACGCCGTCGTAGGTGGACTGGGTCAGGGTCAGCACGCGCGGCTTGACCTTCTGAGCTTGAACGCCCTTGAGCAGCGGGTTGGCCTCGATCTTGGCCTTGATGGCCTCGGGCTCGAACTCGCTCTGCGGAATCGGGCCGATGATGCCGTAGTGGTTGCGCGTGGGCTTGAGGAACACGGGAATGGCGCCCGTCATGATGATGCTGTGCAGGATGGACTTGTGGCAGTTGCGGTCCACCACCACCACGTCGCCCGGCGCCACCGTGTGGTGCCAGACCATCTTGTTGCTGGTGCTGGTGCCGTTGGTGACGAAGAAGCAGTGGTCGGCATTGAAGATGCGCGCCGCATTGCGCTCGCTCGCGCCGATCGCGCCGTCGTGGTCCAGCAGCTGGCCCAGCTCCTCGACCGCGTTGCAGACGTCGGCGCGCAGCATGTTCTCGCCGAAGAACTGGTGGAACATCTGGCCGATCGGGCTCTTGAGGAAGGCGACGCCGCCCGAATGGCCCGGGCAGTGCCAGGAGTAGGAGCCGTCTTCCGCGTAGTCGAGCAGGGCCTTGAAGAACGGCGGCTGGATGCCCTCCAGGTAGCTCTTGGCCTCGCGGATGATGTGGCGCGCCACGAACTCTGGCGTGTCCTCGAACATGTGTATGAAGCCGTGCAGCTCGCGCAGGATGTCGTTGGGCAGGTGGCGGCTGGTCTTGGTCTCGCCGTAGATGTAGATCGGCACGTCGGCGTTCTTGCGGCGCACCTCCTCGATGAAGGCGCGCAGGCTCAGCACCGCCGGGTCGAGGTCCGGCCCGGGCGTGAACTCCTCGTCGTCGATCGACAGGATGAAGGCGCTGGCACGGCTTTGCTGCTGGGCGAACTGCGACAGGTCGCCGTAGCTGGTGACGCCCAGCACCTCGAAGCCCTCGCTCTCGATCGCCTGCGCCAGCGCACGGATGCCCAGGCCCGAGGTGTTCTCGGAGCGGTAGTCTTCGTCGATGATGACAATCGGAAAGCGGAATTTCATGAGGGCTCCAGCCGGGCGGGCGAAAACGCGAAAAAACGGAAATAGGCGCGAAGTGTAAGGAATTCGTGCGACACGCTGCTTGTACCGTCACGCATTTCACCCAAAATGGGGTGCAAACACTAAATCACGAGGGCTCATGTCCGAATCAACCGTCTGGTGGCTGCTCACGGGCGCGGCGGTGGCCGTGGAACTGGTCACCGGCACTTTCTACCTGCTGATGCTGGCCATAGGCCTGGCCGCGGCCGCGCTGGCTGCCCATGCCGGCGCCACGCTCAGCGCCCAGCTGGTGGTGGCGGCCGTGGTCGGTGGCGGCGCCGTGGCCGCCTGTTATTTTTTCAGGCGTCGCCGGCATGGCGAGTTACCGGCCCGGGCCCTGCGCAGCGTCAACCTGGACGTGGGCGAGACCGTGCAGATCGACGCCTGGAACGAGGACGGCACGGCCAGCGTGCGCTACCGCGGCGCCAGCTGGACCGCCATGCACCGTCCCGGCATCACCCCCTCCCCCGGCCCGCACCGCGTGGCCGAACTGGTGGGCAGCCGCCTGCTGGTCGACAAGCTCTGACCCCTCCCCACTCACAAGCAAGAAGAAAGACCATCATGGAAATCGCCATCATCCTGTTCGTCATCGCCGTGATCTTCATCACGCGCTCGGTCAAGGTCGTGCCGCAGCAGCACGCCTGGGTGGTCGAGCGCCTGGGCAAGTACCACGTGACCCTCTCGCCGGGCCTGAACTTCCTGGTGCCCTTCATCGACACCGTGGGCTATAGGCACAGCCTCAAGGAAATTCCGCTCGACGTGCCCAGCCAGGTCTGCATCACGCGCGACAACACCCAGCTGCAGGTGGACGGCATCCTCTACTTCCAGGTGACCGACCCGATGCGTGCCAGCTACGGCTCGTCCAACTACATCGCGGCCGTGACCCAGCTGGCGCAGACCTCGCTGCGCAGCGTGATCGGCAAGCTCGAGCTCGACAAAACCTTCGAGGAGCGCGACATCATCAACGCCCAGGTGGTCGCGGCGATCGACGAGGCCGCGCTCAACTGGGGCGTGAAGGTGCTGCGCTACGAGATCAAGGACCTCACCCCCCCGAAGGAGATCCTGCACGCCATGCAGGCCCAGATCACGGCCGAGCGCGAGAAGCGCGCGCTGATCGCCGCCTCCGAGGGACGTCGCCAGGAGCAGATCAACATCGCCACCGGCGAGCGCGAGGCCTTCATCGCGCGCTCCGAGGGCGAGAAGCAGGCCGTGATCAACAAGGCCCAGGGCGAGGCCGCCTCGATCAAGGCCGTGGCCGAGGCCACGGCCGAGGCCATCGAGCGCGTTGCCGCGGCCATCCGCCTGCCCGGCGGCGAGCAGGCGGTGCAGCTCAAGGTTGCCGAGAAGGCCGTCGAGGCCTACGGCAAGCTGGCCTCGGAAGCCAGCACCACGCTGATCGTGCCGAGCAACATGACCGAGGTCTCGGCCCTGATCAGCTCGGCCATGAAGGTGGTGCAGGCCCAGAAGCTGGCTGCATAGCCGTCCTTGCATCGCGCCTGCGCGAAAACGCACCCCGAGCCCTGCTACAATGGCGGGCTTGCAGGAGAGGTGGATGAGCGGTTTAAGTCGCACGCCTGGAAAGCGTGTGTGGGTTAATAGCCCACCGCGGGTTCGAATCCCGCCCTCTCCGCCAGAACACCGATGGACCAGGGCCTCTGGAACATCGTGCAAAACCCGCCCCAGGCGGGTTTTTTTGTTTCTGCGGACCCATCGCTGCGGGTGCGCTGGCCGAAGAACCACCGCAGTGAATTGCTCAATTTGATCGATTTACTGGAATGTCCTATGTTTCTCTCAACAGAGAGGGTGGCAAAGGGCTCCGATCCATAGGACAGCGGGAACAAAACCGAATCCGTGGAGTCTGTAAATGCTGTGGAGGTGTGTCATGAAAGCTTCTTCCTACGCCGCTGCGATCGCGCTGGCTCTCGCCGCGCTCGGCATGTCCGCTGGCTATGCTGCGGAAAGCCAGCGCAACGGTGACATCGCCGTGGCCGCCAAACAGGCGCTGACCGCCGAGATGGGCGATCGCGCCAAGGACATCAAGGTCACTGTCGACAAGAGAGGCTATGCCACGCTCAGCGGATGGGCACAGGGGCCCAAGGATGTGAGCAAGGCCCGGCTGATCGTCCGCAAGGTTCCCGGCGTCAACAAAGCCTTCAGCAGCCGCGTCCGTATGCTGAATGCAACTGACGAGCATCAGGACAAGTAAGCCCGTCTGTGCTCTTGCGGCAGGGGTCGCCCTGTGGGAAGAAAGCTCAACGGATCGCGGTCAGTTAGCGATTGGTGGGGTGCGCGCCCGTAATGCACCAGTTCCTGCACGGTTAGGCCCTCCGGGGATTCGGCTGCTTGCGGCAGCAAGGCGATGTGGCGCGACAGCGCGCGCGGCGACACCTCGGCCAGGTCCCTGCCCTCGAGCAGGACCCTGCCGGCCCGCGGCGCGAGCAGCCTCAGCAGGCTCCTGAGCAGGGTGGACTTGCCACAGCCATTGGGGCCGACGATGGCCGTGAAAGCGCCGTCTGCGATCCCCAGCGTGATGTCGTCCAGCACGCGCCGCGGGCCGTAATCCAGTGTCAGGCGCTCAATGCGCAGCCTTGCCTTCAAGTCACCACCTCAGGGAGCGCGACAACAGGTACAGGAAATAGGGTGCCCCCAGCACGGCGGTCATGATGCCGGCAAGTACCTCCAGCGGCGGGAACAGGCCACGCCCCAGCGTATCGGCCGCCAGCAGCTGCTCTCGTGACCCCGAACACCGCGGTCAGCCGCTGCGTGTTGCCGATGGCTGCGGCGCACCTTTCCATGACCTCCGCATGGCGCCGCAGGCGCTGCCGCATCCGTTCTTCGCGGCCCAGCGCGTGCGCCACGACCTGCATGGTCTCGAGGTCCTCCTGGTAGCCGGCGCTGCGCAAGTCGACGATCAAGGTGGGGGCGGTCGCGCTGAGCTCTGCGTACACCGTCTGGTGCACCCGCTGGTCGGCGATGATCAAATCGGGCTTGAGCGCGGCAATCGCCTCCAGGCAGGGCTGTAGCGGCTGCCGACCGAGGCGTAGCCTTCGACGGCGGCCCGCAGCGGTGCGATGATGCGCTCAGGCTGCCGGTCGTCGGCGATCCCCACCGGCGCCATGCCGACGGCCACCATGGTGTCGACAAACGAAAACTCGAGCGCGGCCACCCGCCTCGGCGCCTGCGGCAGGACCAGCACGCCCTGCGCGTGCCGGACCCGGATCTCGGCCTGGGCGGGCACCAGCAAGGCCAGGACCCAGAACAGTGCCAACATCAGGTGTCGCAGCCGGTGCGTATTCACGCACGCCCTTGCTTGGACGTGCGCCAGTCGGCAGGAAAACCGGGGGTCGGAACCGGCCCTCGACATGGATCACATCAGCGCGCGGGCACGGCGCAGGCGCAGCCTGGAGGCCGAGATCTCCTCGTCGATGTTGGCGCCGCGCGCCGCATCGGCGTCGTAGCCAGGCTCGGCCTGGGCCCTGCGGTCGGCGCAGTCCGGCACCAGGCTGATGTCGGCCAGAAGGCGCTCGTCACCGTGGACCAGTTCGCGCAGCATGGCCTCGGCGTGCGCCTGCTGCCGCGCGCGGGCCCCGTCGGACAGAGCCGTCAGAATGCCCAGCGCCAAGCGGCGGGCGGGGCCGGCGGCCAGCAGGCTGGCGGCGAAGACCACGGCCCAGATCACCAGCCAGGCTGTGAGCAGGTGGTCGTCGGACCAGCTGTCGACCCAGCGATCGGCCACCACGGCCAGTGCCGCCACGAAGGCGGCCAGCAGCAGCGTCGCCAACGGCCGGGTCAGGCGAGGCAGAGACTCCTTGCCGCTGGCGGGAAGGCGGCGGGTTTCGGCGCGATACAAAGAAGCGGTCGTCATTCGTTCCTCCTAAAATGCTGCACTGCAGCAAACACGGATCTCATCCTAGGGTAAACCCTCATTTTCGTCAAGTTGACGTTCGTGATGCGGTCCATTCACAAAACATATGACCCAGAGGTCACGACCGGCGCACGGCGGGGCCGATCAGGCGCCGGAACCGGGCACAATCGGGCGATTCATTCCCCCTTCGCAACGCCACGAGGAATCGCGCCATGCCTGTTGTCGTCTTCAATCAGAAAGGTGGGGTGGGCAAGTCCACCATCGCCTGCAACCTGGCCGCAATCAGTGCCAGCCAAGGCCATAGAACCCTGGTGATCGACCTGGACGCGCAGGGCAACTCGAGCAGCTACCTGCTCGGCGCCAGGGACAGCCAGGACCTGCCCAGCGTGGCGGGTTTCTTCGAGAACACGCTGAGCTTCAGCCTGCGCCCGGCGACGCCTTCCGAGTTCATCGTGGCCACGCCGCACCAGCGGCTGCACCTGATGCCGTCGAGCACGGCGCTGGACGAGATGCAGGCCAAGCTGGAGTCGCGCCACAAGATCTACAAGCTGCGCGAGGCCCTGCAGCAGCTGGCCGACGACTACGACCGCATCTACATCGACACACCGCCGGCGCTGAACTTCTATACGCGCTCGGCCCTGATCGCCGCGCGCAGCTGCCTGATCCCCTTCGACTGCGACGATTTCTCGCGCAAGGCGCTCTACACGCTGCTGGACAACGTGCAGGAGATCCGCGCCGACCACAACCCCGAGCTGGTGGTGGGCGGCATCGTCGTCAACCAGTTCCAGCCGCGCGCCAACCTGCCGCAGCGCGTGGTCGGCGAGCTGATCGAGGAGGGCCTGCCGGTGCTCAAGCCCTACCTGCCCTCCTCGATCAAGATCCGCGAATCGCACGAGCAGGCCATGCCCATGATCTACCTGGACCCCGGCCACAAGCTGACGCAGGCGTTGGTGGCTCTGCACGACAGCCTGAATGATGCGAGGGCGGATTGAAAAGCCGCTGAAAGCAAAAAAGCCACCTTGCGGTGGCTTTCTGCTTTCCGGGCTTGTGGCTCAGTTCAGCGGGGTCTTCTTGCCGTCCTTGTAGACGTAGAGGGTGATCGCGGGGTTCTTCAGCTCGCCGTTGGGCTCGAAGGCGATGTTGGCCGTGATGCCCTTGACATTGGACTCGATCAGCTTGGCCGTGTAGACCTTGGGGTCGACCGAGTTGGCGCGCTTCATCGCGTCGACCAGCACGAAGGTGGCGTCGTAGGTGTAGGGGCTGTAGACCTGGAACTGGTTCGGGTACTTGGCGTCGTAGCGCGCCTTCCAGGCCGCGCCGCCCGGCATCTTCTGCAGCGAGGCGCCGCCTTCCGCGCAGACCACGTTGGTCAGCGTCTTGGCGCCGGCCGCGAGCTTGGCGATCTCGGAGGTGCAGATGCCGTCGCCGCCGAAGTACTTCACGTTGGACAGGCCCAGCTGTTCCATCTGGCGCAGCATGGGGCCGGCCTGCGGGTCCATGCCGCCGAAGAAGATGGCGTCGGGCGCCTTGGACTTGATGGCCGTGAGGATGGCCATGAAGTCGGTGGCCTTGTCGGTCGTGAACTGCTCGTCGACCACCTGCAGGCCCTTGGCCTGGGCCGTCTTCTTGAACACCTCGGCCACGCCCTGGCCGTAGGCCGTGCGGTCGTCGATGATGGCGACCTTCTTGAGCTTGAGCGCGTCGGCCGCGTAGAAGGCCAGGCCGGCACCCAGGGCGTTGTCGTTGGCGATGATGCGGTAGGTGGTCTTGTAGCCCGGCTTGGTCAGGTTGGGGTTGGTGGCGGCGCCGGTGACATGCGGAATGCCGCAGTCGTTGTAGACCTTGGAGGCCGGAATGGTGGTGCCGGAGTTCAGGTGGCCGACCACGCCCGCGACCTTGGCGTCGCAGAGCTTCTGTGCGGCGGCCGTGCCCTGCTTGGGATCGGCCGCGTCGTCTTCAGCCTGGATTTCAAAGCGGATCTTCTTGCCGCCGATGACGATGTTCTGCGCGTTCAGGTCCTCGATGGCCATGCGCACGCCATTTTCGTTGTCCTTCCCGTAGTGGGCCTGGGCGCCCGAGACGGGTCCCACATGGCCGATCTTGACCGTCTGCACATCCTGCGCGGACGCCAGGCCGGCCATGGCTGCGAGCGCAGCGGCAACGGTCAGTTTCAACTTCATCTGCATAAAAATCCTCCAGGTTGGAAAAGTTGTCGTGTCGACTTGTGATCAACGGCGGCTAAGGTATCGCAATTTCCGGGCCTGAACCATAGGGAACACGCCTAGATCGTGACGCGCAAGCGACATGTTGCGCCAGCGCAAATCGCCTCATGACGCGGAGCTGGCAAACAGGCCTCTAAAGCCCTAGCGATCGGGCAACAGCGCCTGCTGCACGGCCCGCTGCACCGCCGCCTCGACGGCCTGCAGCACATGCCAGTGCAGGTCCTGCATCTGCTCCTGCACCACCTGGGAGACTGCCTCGTTCACCAGACGATCCAGATTGGGGCGCAGCCGGGTCAGCACGCCTTGCACCACGCGCTCGAGCTCGACCGCGGGCTGCTCGGCCGCCGGCTCGGCAGATGGCGCAGCGGGCGCGGCCACCACCTCGGTCAGCGTGGGGACGAAGCGCGGGGGCTGCCGCGGCGCATCGCGCTGGGGATCGGTCATGCTGTTCTGACTCAGGCCTTGAGGTTCAGGTCATGGCGCACGATGGCGTAGCCGCGGTCCACATAGTGCTTCCAGCGCCCGCGCGCCTGCTGCCGGTCGGCCTCGTCCAGGCTCACGACCTCGATCAGGCGCTCGAAGCGCTCGAAACCCTGCGGCACCTGCTCGCCCAGGTTGACCAGCACCTGGCTGTGCGGCAGATCCTCCAGCCGCTCGGACAGCAGCACCGGCGAGGCGGCCACCGCGCGCGCGTCGCCAGAGGCAAGGCTGTGCGGCACGAACTCCAGCGGCGCGAAAGTCCACAAGGCCTGATCCAGGCGGCGCAGCAGCTCGGCTTCGCCCGTCACGACCAGCCTGGCCCCGGCCGCCACGGCCTTGCGCAACAGCCGGCAGGCATAGGCCACCTTGTCGGGTGCGTTGAAGTGAAAGGCGATCTCGGTCATGGCGCAGCCCGCGGGCGGCTCAGCGACGCCGCTTGGCCGCGGGCGCCGGGCTCTCCTGTTGCGCCAGCAGGTATTCAAGCAGCAGCCCCACCGGCCGGCCCGTCGCCCCCTTGGCCGCGCCGCTCTTCCAGGCCGTGCCTGCGATGTCCAGGTGCGCCCAGGGGAACTTGCCGGCAAAGCGCTGCAGGAACTTGGCGGCGGTGACCGCGCCGGCAGCGCGGCCGGCCACGTTGGCGACGTCGGCAAAGCTGGTCTTCAGGCCCTCGGCGTAGTCCTCGTCCAGCGGCATGCGCCAGCACAGGTCCTGGGCCGCGTCGCCGGCCGCCGCCAGCGCCTGCGCCAGCGCCTCGTCCGAGGCGAACAGGCCGCTGCGCACGCCGCCCAGCGCGATCACGCAGGCGCCCGTCAGCGTGGCGATGTCGACCACGGCGCGCGGCTTGAAGCGCTCGGCATAGCTCAGCGCATCGCACAGCACCAGGCGCCCCTCGGCGTCGGTGTTGAGGATCTCTATGGTCTGCCCGCTCAGGCTGGTGACCACGTCGCCGGGCTTGACGGCACGGCCGTCGGGCATGTTCTCGCAGGCCGGGATCAGGCCCACGACGTTGAGCGCGGGCTGCAGATCGGCCAGGGCGCGGAACACGCCGAGCACGCTGGCCGCGCCGCTCATGTCGAACTTCATCTCGTCCATCTCGGCGGCCGGCTTGATCGAGATGCCGCCGGTGTCGAAGGTGATGCCCTTGCCCACCAGCACCACCGGCGCGCTGGCGCGTGCCGCGCCGTTGTAGCGCAGCACGATGAAGCGCAGCGGCTCCTCGGCGCCGCGCGCCACGGCCAGGAAGGCGCCCATGCCGAGCTGCGCCACCTCCTTGGGGCCCAGCACCTCGCATTGCAGCCGGGGCGACTTGGCCAGGGCCTTGGCGGCCGCGGCCAGCTGGGTGGGCGTGGCGTGGTTGGCCGGGCGGTTGGCCCATTCCTTGGCGCATTCGATGCCGGCCACCGTGGCCACGGCGCGCTCGAACGCGGCGCTCAGCGCAGCCTCGTCGGGCACGCCCAGGCGCACGCGCTGCAGCTTGCGGCCTTCGGGCTTGGACTTGGTCGCGGTGTAGACGTAGCTGCCTTCGGCCACCGCCAGCAGCGCGGCGCGCAAGGCCGCATCGTCGCAAGGCGCGGCCAGGCAAAGGCTCAGGCGCTTGACAGGAGTCCCCTTGAGCGCCGACATGGCCGCCGCCACGGCGCTCCTGACCTGGCGCGCCGAACCATCGCCGACGCCGAGCAGCAGCAGGCGCGGCGCCGCGATGCCGGCCACGCGGTAGGCCTGCAGCAGCTTGCCGCCCTTGGGCTCCCAGTCCTGCGCCTTGATGGCCTCGCCCGCCAGGCGCGAGAGCGCGTCCTTGCCCGGCTTGAAGCCCTCGCCCAGCAGCACCAGCAGGGCGTCGGATTTCTCGGCGGGCGCGTCGCCCAGGCTCAGGGTGGCGAGTTCAAAGTTCATAATTCATCTTTTCCTTCCGACCGATGTTATTCCATTCCTCTCTCCGCAAGGAACTGGCGCGCAGCTTCGGCGCGACGCTGGTGGTGCTGGCCACCATCGTCATGACCATCATGCTGATCCGCACGCTGGGCCAGGCTTCGCGCGGCAGCGTCAACCCCTCCGAGGTGATGCTGGTCATGGGCTTCACCATGCTGGGCCACCTGCCGACCCTGCTCACGCTGAGCCTGTTCATCGCCATCGTGGCCACGCTCTCGCGCATGTATGCCGACAGCGAGATGGTGATCTGGTTCTCGGGCGGGCGTGGCCTGACGGCCTTTCTGGTGCCGCTGCTGCGTTTTGCCTGGCCGGTGCTGCTGGCGATCGCGGTGCTGTCCCTGGTGGTCTGGCCCTGGACCCAGCAGCAGACCCTGGAGCTGCGCCAGCGCTACCAGCAGCGCGGCGACATCGAGCGCATCGCGCCGGGGCAGTTCCAGGAATCCTCCGGCGGCAAGCGCGTGTTCTTCATCGACAAGGACACGCCGGACGACAAGTCGGGCAGCAATGTGTTCATCTCGTCCATGGAGCGCGGCAAGGAGTCCATCGTCTCGGCCCGCAGCGGACGCATCGAGAGCGTCAAGGGCGAGCGCTTCCTGATGCTGAACAACGGCCAGCGGCTGGAGAACGACCCCAGCGGCCAGGCCGAGCTCAAGATCAGCGAGTTCGAGGAGTACGGCACCCTGGTCGACAAGGACGTGCTGGCCCCGCGCGACGCGGTGCCGGTGCGGGCCCAGTCGACCCTGACGCTGCTGCGCGAGCGCTCGGCCCCCCAGCTGGGCGAGTTCGCCTGGCGGCTGGGCATCCTGCTGGCGGCCTTCAACTTCGTCGTGATCGCCCTGGCGGTCTCCAGCGTCAACCCGCGCGCCGGACGCAGCGGCAACCTGCTGTTCGCGCTGTTCGCCTTCATGACCTATTACAACCTGCTCAACGTCGCGCAGAGCTGGATCGGCGCCGCACGCGTGTCGCTGGCCGTGCTGGTGCCGGCGTTCCACGGCGCCGTGCTCGCGCTCGCCCTGCTGTGGCTGGCGATGCGGCACAACAACCTCACGCCGGGCCTGCTATGGCGCCGGCGCGCCGGCGCGGAGCGCACCGCATGAGAACCCTGCGCCGCCTCGTTTACGGCGAGATCATCCAGGCCGTGGCCTTCGTCACCCTGGGCTTTCTGGCCCTGTTCTTCTTCTTCGACTTCGTCGACGAACTGCAGGCCGTCGGCCGCCCGGCGCAGCAGGTCTACCAGCTCAGCCATGCCCTGCTCTACGTGCTGCTGCTGGTGCCCAGCCACCTCTACGAACTGCTGCCGATCTCGGTGCTGATCGGCAGCATCTACGTGATGGCGCGCCTGGCCCAGAGCTCCGAATACACCATCCTGCGCACCAGCGGCCTGGGGCCCTGGCGCGCGCTGAAGACCCTGCTCACGCTGGGCTTGGTGTTCGTGGTGCTGACCTTCGCCATGGGCGACTACCTGGCGCCGCTGACCGATCGCACGGCGCAGCTGCTCAAGGCGCGCTTCCAGGGGCGCATCACCGTCGGGCAGACCGGCGCCTGGCTCAAGGAGAAGCAGGCCTACAACAACTACTCGGTCAACGTGCGCTCGCTGTCCGCCGACGGCAGCATGGGCGAGGTGCGCATCTTCGAGTTCGACAACCAGGGCTTCCTGGTCTCCATCACCCAGGCCCCCAAGGCCGGCTTCGGCAACGACGAGTCCTGGCTGCTGGAAGGCGCCGAGCGCCGCGAGTTCCACACGCGCGGCACCGACACCGGCCGCGTCACGCGCACCCAGCTGCCCAGCCTGCGCTGGCCCACCCAGCTCAGCGCCGAAATGGTCTCGGCCGCCCTGCTCAGCCCCGACCGCATGAAGACCGTGGACCTGTTCCAGTACATGCGCCACCTCGAGGCCAACGGCCAGAGCGCGCAGCGCTACGAGATCGAGTTCTGGCGCAAGGTCTTCTACCCGCTGAGCTGCCTGGTGATGGTGGTGCTGGCCCTGCCCTTCGCCTACCTGCATTTCCGCTCGGGCAACATCGCGGGCTATGTGTTCGGCGGCGTCATGGCGGGCATCAGCTTCTTCCTGCTCAACAACGTGTTCGGCTTCATCGGCAACCTGCGCAACTGGGAGCCCTGGCTCACGGCGGCCGCGCCGGGCCTCATCTACTCGATGATTTCGCTGGCCGCCTTCGGCTGGCTGGTGCTCAGGAGATAGGCGATGGCAGACGCCCAGCCCGCCACCGGACATGGCATCGTGCTGTTCGCGCATGGTTCGCGCGATCCGCTGTGGCGCCTGCCGATCGAGGCGGTGGCCCGGCGCATGCTCGAGCTCGCGCCCCAGGTGCCGGTGCGCTGCGCCTACCTGGAGCTCAGCGCGCCGGACCTCGAAACTGCGGTCGGCGAACTGCTGGCGCAGCCGCTCGAGCAGATCACGGTGGTGCCCATGTTCCTGGGCGTCGGCCGCCATGCGCGCGAAGACCTGCCGCTGCTGATGGAGGCCTTGCGCGCGCGCCATCCGGGGGTGCGCTTCAGGCTGCAAGGAGCCATCGGCGAGGATGCGCGACTGACGGACATGATGGCCAGGATCGCGCTTTCCTGAGCGTCCTCCGTCCGATTTCATAGATGTTTTAACGCATAATGGAAGTCGTTTTTATTAACGATCTGTTATGAATCTGCACCAATTCCGTTTTGTCCAGGAGGCGGCACGGCGCAACCTGAACCTGACTGAAGCAGCCAAGGCCCTGCACACCTCGCAGCCCGGCGTCTCCAAGGCCATCATCGAACTCGAGGAAGAGCTGGGTGTGGAGATCTTCGCGCGCCACGGCAAGCGGCTCAAGCGCATCACCGAGCCTGGCCAGCATGTGCTCAAGAGCATAGAGCTGATCATGCGCGAGGTCGGCAACCTGAAGCGCATCGGCGAGCAGTTCAGCGCCCAGGACAGCGGCACGCTGTCCATCGCCACCACCCACACCCAGGCGCGCTACGTGCTGCCCGTGCCGGTGGCCAGGCTGCGCGAGGCCTACCCCAAGGTCAACATCAGCCTGCACCAGGGCGCGCCGGACCAGGTGGCCCGCATGGTGCTCGACGAGGTGGCCGAGATCGGCATCGCCACCGAATCGCTGTCCGCCTACCCCGAGCTCGTCACCCTGCCCTGCTACGAATGGCAGCATGTGCTGGTGCTGCCCGCGGCCCACCCGCTGGCGCAGAAGGAGCGCCTCACGCTCGAGGACATCGCGCACGAGCCCATCATCACCTACCACCCCTCGTTCACCGGGCGCACGCGCATAGACACGGCTTTCGCCCAGCGCAAGCTCGAGCCGCGCATCGCACTCGAGGCCATAGACTCGGACGTGATCAAGACCTATGTGCGCCTGGGCCTGGGCCTGGGCATCGTGGCCGAGATGGCGGTGCGCGACGACCCGGTCGGCGACCTCGTGGTGCGGCCCGTGGGCCAGCTGTTCGGCCACAATGTGGCGCGCGTGGCCTTCAAACGCGGCGCCTACCTGCGCAACTTCGTCTACCGGTTCGCCGAGCTGCTGAGCGACCGGCTGGACCGCAACCTGATCGCCAAGGCCATGAGTGGCCATGTGAACGACTACGAACTCTGAATCCCGGCACCGACCCGCCGACGCCAACCTGCCATGAACACCGTGACCGAGCGCACCCCCGAGATCACCAGCAAGCTGCCCAACGTTGGCACCACCATCTTCACCGTCATGTCGGCCCTGGCCGCCGAAAAGGGCGCGGTCAACCTGGGCCAGGGCTTCCCGGACTTCGACTGCGATCCCCGCCTGGTGCAGGCCGTCACCGACGCCATGACCCAGGGCCTGAACCAGTACCCGCCGATGGCCGGCGTGCCGGCCCTGCGCGAGGCCGTCGCGGCCAAGATCCAGGCCCTGCACGGCCGGGCCTACAGCGCGGCCGACGAGATCACGATCACGGCCGGCGCCACCCAGGCCATACTCACCGCCATCCTGGCCGTGGTGCGGCCCGGCGACGAGGTCATCGTGCTCGAGCCCTGCTACGACAGCTACGTGCCCAACATCGAGCTGGCCGGCGGCACCGTGGTGCGCGTGCCCCTGACCCCGGGCAGCTTCCGCCCCGACTTCGACAAGATCGCCGCCGCCCTGACGCCCAAGACGCGCGCCATCCTGGTCAACAGCCCGCACAACCCCAGCGCCACCATCTGGTCGCGCGAGGACATGCTGCGCCTGCAGGAATTGCTGGAGCCGACCGAGGTGCTGCTGATCAGCGACGAGGTCTACGAGCACATGGTCTACGCGCCGAACGAGCACCAGAGCGCGGCGCGCTTCCCGGGCCTGGCGGCGCGCGCCTTCATCGTCTCGAGCTTCGGCAAGACCTACCACGTGACCGGCTGGAAGGTCGGCTATGTCGCCGCACCGGCCGCGCTGACCACGGAATTCCGCAAGATGCACCAGTTCAACGTGTTCACCGTCAACACGCCGGTGCAGCATGGCCTGGCGCGCTACATGGCCGACCCGCGCCCCTACCTCGAACTGCCGGCCTTCTACGCCGCCAAGCGCGATCTGTTCCGCGAGGGCCTTTCGCGCACCAAGTTCCGCCTGCTGCCGAGCGAGGGCACCTACTTCCAGTGCGTGGACATCTCGGGCCTCTCGGTGCCCGAGCGCGACCTGAACGAGGCCGATTTCTGCCTGTGGCTGACCCGCGAGGTCGGCGTCGCCGCGATCCCGCTGTCGGCCTTCTACGGCAACGGCTTCGACCAGCGCGTGGTGCGCTTTTGCTTCGCCAAGAAGGACGAGACGCTGCGCCAGGCGCTCGACCGCCTGGCGCGGCTGTGAGCGCTGGCGAAGCCGGGCTCAGCTGTTGAGCTGAGACCAGAGCTTGTCCAGGCGCTTCACGCTGACCGGCTGGGGCGTGCGCAATTCCTGGGCGAAGAAGCTCACGCGCAGCTCCTCGAGCAGCCAGCGCAACTCCTGCATGCGCGCGTCGACCGCGCCCTTGCGCTCGGCCACCAGGCGCCAGTAGCGCTGCTCCTGGGGTCGCAATTCGGCCAGCCGCGCGGCGTCGCGCGCCGGGTCCGCCCGGTACTTGTCCAGGCGCAGCGTGATCGCCTTGAGGTAGCGCGGGAAATGCTGCAGCTGAGGCCAGGGCGTGGCGGCGAGAAACTGCTTGGGCATCAGGCGCTGCAGCTGCTGCTGGCAGTCGGCCGTGGCCTCGGGGGCGTTCTTGGTGTCCTTTAGCTTGCGCGCGGCCGCCGCGTACTCGGCCAGGATGGTGCCTGCCAGGCGCGCGACCTCGTTGGCGATCAGCGTCAGGCGCCCGCGCCCCTCGTCGACGCGGCACTTAAAGTCGGACTCGTTGGCCGGCAGCGGATTGAGCAGGAAGGCGCGCTCCAGCGCCAGATCGAGGATCTGGCCGCGCAGCTCCTCCAGCGTGCCACCGCCCGTTCCGTCGGGCGCTCGCCCGACCTGCATGTAGGCCACGGCCATCTTCTGCAGGTCCGGCAGGTTCTTTTCCAGGTACTTGAGCGCATCGCGCACCTGCAGCGCGCACAGGCGGCGCAAGCCGACGCGGTGTTTCGCCGCGGCCACCTCGGGCTCGTCGAACACCTCGATGGCCACCGCGTCGCCCTGGTCCACCAGGGCCGGGAAGCCGATCAGCGTCTGGCCGCCCTTGCGGATCTCCATCAGCTCGGGCAGCTCGCCGAAGGTCCAGGCCTGGTGGCGCTGCTCGACCGAGGCAGGAGGCGCAGCGGGCTTGGCACCCTCTCCCTTTGGGAGAGGGCCGGGGAGAGGGCTGGCGGGCACCGCAGCCACGCCCTCACCCTGCCCTCTCCCAGAGGGAGAGGGTGAAGACACCTTGAGCGCCGCCAGCGCCTGGAAGGCCCCGCGCGCCTTGGCGCCCCATTCGGCCTTGAGCGCGCCGAGGTTGCGCCCCATGCCGAGCTGGCGGCCATGCTCGTCGGTCACGCGGAAGTTCATGAACAAATGGGGCGAGAGCATGTCGAGCTTGAAGTCGGCGCGCTTGACATCCAGGCTAGTGATCTGCCGCACCTGCTTGAGCAGGGCGTCGGTGAGGCTGCCGTGACCGAAGAGCTCGGGCGCGCCGAGCTGCTCGGCCAGGCGCGCGGCCGATTCGGGCAGCGGCACGAAGCGCGAGCGGGGTCTCTGCGGCAGGCTTTTCAGCAGGGCCTGGAGCTTGTCCTTGAGCATGCCGGGCACCAGCCACTCGCAGCGCTCCTCGCTGACCTGGTTGAGCACGAACAGCGGCACCGTCACCGTGAGGCCGTCGCGGGCGTCGCCCGGCTGGTGCAGGTAGCTGGCCCCGCAGTCCACGCCACCCAGGCGCAAGGTCTTGGGGAAGGCGCTGGTGGTGATGCCGGCCGCCTCGTGGCGCATCAGCTCTTCGCGCGTGAGCTGCAGCAGCCTGGGGTTGCGCCCGGCCTCGTCGCGGAACCAGGCCTCGAACTCGCGCCCGCTGCAGACCTCGGCCGGCAGCTGCTGGTCGTAGAAGGCGTAGATCAGCTCATCGTCGACCAGCACGTCCTGGCGGCGCGACTTGTGCTCCAGCTCCTCGACCTTGGCGATCAGCTTGCGGTTGGCCGCGAGGAAGGGCAGCGTGGTCTCCCATTGCCCGGCCACCAGCGCCTCGCGGATGAAGATCTCGCGCGCGCCCTGCGGGTCGACGCGGCCGAAGTTCACCCGCCGGCCGTTGTAGACCACGATGCCGTAGAGCGTGGCGCGCTCCAGCGCCACGACCTCGGCGGCCTTCTTCTCCCAGTGCGGATCGAGCAGCTGCTTCTTCAGCAGATGCCCGCCCACCTGCTCCAGCCAAGTCGGCTCGATGGCAGCGATGCCGCGGCCGAACAGGCGCGTGGTCTCGACCAGCTCCGCGGCGACGATCCAGCGCCCCGGCTTCTTGCTCAGGTGCGCCCCTGGATGGCGGTGGAACTTGATGCCTCGCGCACCCAGGTAGGCCTCCTCGTCCTCCTGCTTGCAGCCTATGTTGCCGAGCAGGCCCGACAGCATGGACAGGTGGATCTGCTCGTAGGTGGCGGGCGCGGCGTTAAGGCGCCATTTGTGCTCGGTCACCACGGTGAGGAGCTGGGTGTGGATGTCGCGCCATTCGCGCACGCGGCGGATGTTCACGAAGTTCTGGCGCAGCAGACTCTCGTACTGGCGGTTACTGAGCTTATGTTCATTGCCATGGCCGCCGCGGCTGTCATCCAGCCATTTCCAGAGCTTGAGGTAGCCGGTGAACTCGCTTTTTTCGTCGTCGAACTTGGCGTGCTGCTGGTCGGCCTGGGCCTGCGCGTCGAGCGGTCGGTCGCGCACGTCCTGCACCGACAGGGCCGAGGCGATCACCAGCACCTCCTCCAGCGCCTGGCGCTCGCGCGCCTCCACGATCATCCGGCCCACGCGCGGGTCCAGCGGCAGGCGCGACAGCTCGCCTCCAAGCCGCGTGAGCTCGTTGGCTTCGTCGACCGCGCCGAGCTCGGCCAGCAGCTGGTAGCCATCGGCGATGGCGCGGCGCGACGGCGCCTCGATGAAGGGGAAATCCTCCACCACGCCCAGGTGCAGCGACTTCATGCGCAGGATCACGCCGGCCAGCGAGCTGCGCAGGATCTCGGGGTCGGTGAAGCGCGGCCGGCCGGCGAAATCCTTCTCGGCATACAGGCGTATGCAGATGCCGTTGGCCACGCGCCCGCAGCGGCCGGCGCGCTGGTTGGCCGCGGCCTGGCTGATCGGCTCGACCAGCAGCTGCTCGACCTTGCTCCTGAAACTGTAGCGCTTGACGCGTGCCGTACCGACGTCGATCACGTAGCGTATGCCCGGCACGGTGAGCGAGGTCTCGGCCACGTTGGTCGCCAGCACGATGCGACGCCCGCTGTGGCTGTCGAACACGCGGTCCTGCTCGGCCTGCGACAGGCGGGCGAACAGCGGCAGCACCTCGGCGTTGCGCGTGAGCGCGTGGTGCGACAGGTGCTTGCGCAGGTGGTCGGCCGCTTCGCGGATCTCGCGTTCGCCGGGCAGAAAGACCAAGATATCCCCTGCCGCGTTGCCTTGCCAGAGCTCGTCGACCGCATCGGCAATGGCGTCGTTGAGGTCATGCTCGCGCGACTCCTCGAAAGGCCGCCAGCGCTGCTCCACGGGGTACATGCGGCCAGACACCATGATCACGGGCGCTGGCCCCTTGGCGGACGCAAAGTGGTCGGCAAAGCGCTGCGCATCGATGGTGGCCGAGGTCACGACGATCTTCAGGTCGGGCCGGCGCGGCAGGATCTGACGCAGGTAGCCGAGCAGGAAGTCGATGTTGAGGCTACGCTCGTGCGCCTCGTCGATGATCAGGGTGTCGTAGGCCTTGAGCAGCGGGTCGGTCTGCGTCTCGGCCAGCAGGATGCCGTCGGTCATCAGCTTGACCGAGGCCTCGCGGCTGAGCCGGTCCTGGAAGCGCACCTTGTAGCCCACCACCTCGCCCAGCGGGGTCTTGAGCTCCTCGGCGATGCGCTTGGCGACCGAGCTGGCCGCAATGCGGCGTGGCTGGGTGTGGCCTATCAGCTTGCCGCGGGTGCCGGGGGGCTGGTTCAGCCGCCCCCGCCCCATGGCCAGCGCGATCTTGGGCAGCTGGGTGGTCTTGCCCGAGCCGGTTTCGCCGCAGACGATGATGACCTGGTGGCGCTCGAGGGCGGCCATGATCTCCTCGCGCTTGCCCGAGACCGGCAGCGATTCGGGGAACTCGATGGAAAGAGGCGACAGGTCGGCGGACACGGGGGCGGGAACTTCGTGGAGAATCGGCGATTATCCCTGCCAGCGCCCCGCGCTCCCCTGCCTCTCGCCATGTCCACCGTCTTCAACTTCACCTTCGTGCCCTGGTTCCGCTCGGTGGCGCCCTATATCCACATGCACCGCGGCAAGACCTTCGTGGTCGGGGTGGTGGGCGAGGCGATTGCGGCCGGCAAGCTGCAGCACATCGCCCAGGACCTGGCCCTGATCCAGAGCATGGGCGTGAAGATCGTGCTGGTGCACGGCTTTCGCCCCCAGGTCAACGAGCAGCTCAGGGCCAAGGGCCACACGCCCAAGTACTCGCACGGCATGCGCATCACCGACGAGGTGGCGCTGGACTGCGCCCAGGAGGCCGCCGGCCAGCTGCGCTACGAGATCGAGGCGGCCTTCAGCATGGGCCTGCCCAACACGCCCATGGCCGGCTCCACGGTGCGCGTGATCTCGGGCAACTTCATCACCGCGCGCCCGGTCGGCATCGTCGACGGCGTCGACTTCCAGCATTCGGGCGTGGTGCGCAAGGTCGACGTGGCCGGCATCCAGCGCACGCTGGACGCGGGCAGCATGGTGCTGCTCTCGCCGTTCGGCTTCTCGCCCACCGGCGAGGCCTTCAACCTCGGCATGGAGGAAGTCGCCACCTCGGTGGCCATCGCGCTGCAGGCCGACAAGCTGATGTTCGTCACCGAGGTTCCGGGCATACGCATCAAGTCGGACCAGCCCGAGAGCGAGGACAACCCCATCGACACCGAGCTGCCGCTGGCTGCCGCCGAGCAGCTGCTGGCCAGCAAGCCGGCCAGCCTGCGCCCCACCGACACGGGCTTTTACCTGCAGCATTGCGTCAAGGCCTGCAAGGCCGGCGTGGCGCGCAGCCACATCATCCCGTTCGCGGTCGACGGCTCGCTGCTGCTCGAGATCTACGTGCACGACGGCATAGGCACCATGGTGGTCGACGAGAAGCTCGAGGAGCTGCGCGAGGCCACGGCCGACGACGTGGGCGGCATCCTGCAGCTGATCGAGCCGTTCGAGAAGGACGGCACCCTGGTCAAGCGCAGCCGCACCGAGATCGAGCGCGACGCCGACCACTACAGCATCATCGAGCACGACGGCGTGATCTTCGCCTGCGCCGCGCTCTACCCCTACCCCGAGGCCAGGACCGGCGAGATGGCCGCGCTCACGGTCTCGCCCCAGAGCCAGGGCCAGGGCGACGGCGAGAAGATCCTCAAGCGCATCGAGCAGCGCGCGCGTGCCATGGGCCTCGCGAGCATCTTCGTGCTGACCACGCGCACCATGCACTGGTTCATCAAGCGCGGCTTCGTGCCCGCCGACCCCGACTGGCTGCCCGAGGCGCGCAAGCGCAAGTACAACTGGGACCGGCGCAGCCAGGTCCTGGTCAAGAAGCTGGCCTGAGGCGCAACGCCGGCTTCAGCCCGGCCGGCGCAGCTTGCGCGCAAGCAGGCCCAGACCCGCCAGGCCGAAGCCGACGAAGCCGACGAAGGACCAGTTGGCAATCGAGCCGCCGAGGAAGGTCCAGTCGATCTTGGTGCAGTCGCCGCTGCCCTTGAAGATCATGGGGATGGCGCGCTTGAGCGGGAAGGTCTCGATCATGCCGTAGAAGTCGCGCCCGCAGGTCACGATCTCGGGCGGGTACCACTGCAGCCAGCTCTGGCGCGCCGCGACGAAGGCGCCGAAGCCGGCGGCGGCCAGCATCAGCGCTGCGCCCGCGAGGTGCACGCCCCGCTTGCCGCTGCTGGCCGACAGGCCGGCGATCAGCGCGACCGCGATCAGGGCGTAGCGCTGCACGATGCACATTGGGCAGGGCTCCAGCCCCACCACATGCTGCAGGTACAGGCCGAAGGCCAGCATGGCCACGCAGGCCAGGGCGATGGCGGCGAACACGCGCCGCGGGTGGGTGTCAAACCAGTCGAGCAAAATCCTCATCCTTCCACGAACACGCGGGCGCGCCTGGGCGTCAGCACCAGGGTCTCGCCCTCGCGCAGCGCAAGCTCCCGGAACTGGGCCGCGGGCATCTGCGCCTCGATGACCTCGGGGTCCACCGACTGATTCGCGTCCACGCGGTTTAGTTCCAGCCGCGCGATCGGGCCGACCACGATGGCGCGCGCGAGCCGGGCCACGATGCCCGTGGCCCCGGGCGTGTAGCGCCGAACCTCGAGGTCGTGCGGCCGCACGTAGGCGAAGGCCTTGGCGTCCTGCGCGTCGAGGTGCTCGGGCGAATCGAGACGGATCGCGTGGTGGTCGGCGCCGATCAGCACCTCGCCCTCATGGGCGCGGCCATGAAACAGGTTCACGTCGCCCAGGAAGCCGTAGACGAAGGGGCTGGCCGGATGGTCCCAGACCTCCTGGGGCGAGCCGATCTGCTCGACCTGGCCGGCATTCATCAGCACCACGCGGTCGGCCACCTCCAGCGCTTCCTCCTGGTCGTGCGTGACGAAGATGCTGGTGACGTGCAGGTCGTCGTGCAGGCGGCGCAGCCAGCGCCGCAGCTCCTTGCGCACCTTGGCGTCGAGCGCGCCGAAGGGCTCGTCCAGCAGCAGCACCTTGGGCTCCACCGCCAGGGCGCGCGCCAGGGCGATGCGCTGGCGCTGGCCGCCCGAGAGCTGGGCCGGGTAGCGCTCGGCCAGCCAGTCCAGTTGCACCAGGCCCAGCAGCTCGTGCACCTTGGCCTTGATCTGCGCCTCCGAAGGACGCTGGCCGCGCGGCTTGACGCGCAGGCCGAAGGCCACGTTCTCGAACACCGTCATGTGGCGGAACAGCGCGTAGTGCTGGAACACGAAGCCGACCTGGCGCTCGCGCACATGCACGTCGGTCGTGTCCTCGCCGGCGAACAGGATGCTGCCGGCATCGGCCGTCTCCAGCCCGGCGATGATGCGCAGCAGCGTGGTCTTGCCGCAGCCCGAGGGGCCCAGCAGGGCCACCAGCTCGCCGGAACCTATGTCCAGAGAGACGTCGCGCAGCGCGTGAAAGTCGCCAAACTGCTTGCTGACGTTGCGGATTTCGATGCTCATCTTGTATTCCTTCAGCGGGCGGCGCCCGGAACCGGCGGCGCAGACAGCGGCCGTTCGGGCGGCAGCTCGGCCGCCGCCTTCCATTCGCGCTCTTGCCGCCACTCGACCACCGACTTGATCACCAGGGTGACCAGGGCCAGCAGCGCCAGCAGCGAGGCCACGGCGAAGGCTGCCACCGACTGGTACTCGTTGTAGAGGATCTCCACGTGCAGCGGCATGGTGTTGGTCTGGCCGCGGATATGACCCGAGACCACGGACACCGCGCCGAACTCGCCCATGGCGCGCGCGTTGCAGAGGATCACGCCGTAGATCAGGCCCCACTTGATGTTGGGCAGGGTCACATGCCGGAAGGTCTGCCAGCCGCTGGCCCCGAGCACGATGGCGGCCTGTTCCTCCTCGCTGCCCTGGGCCTGCATCAGCGGGATCAGCTCGCGCGCCACGAACGGGAAGGTGACGAACACCGTGGCCAGCACGATGCCGGGCACGGCGAACAGGATCTTGATGTCGTGCGCCGCCAGCCAGGGCCCGAACCAGCCCTGGGCGCCGAACAGCAGCACGTAGACCAGACCCGCCACCACCGGCGAGACCGAGAACGGCAGGTCGACCAGGGTGGTCAGGAAGGCCTTGCCGCGGAACTCGTACTTGGCGATGGCCCAGGCGGCTGCCACGCCGAACACCAGGTTCAGCGGCACGGCGATGGCAGCGGTGAGCAGCGTGAGGCGGATCGCCGACCAGGCATCGGGCTCCTTCAGCGCCTCCAGGTAGGCGGCCAGGCCCTTGCGCAGCGCCTCGGTGAACACGGCCGCCAGCGGCAGCACCAGGAACAGCCCCATGAAGCCCAGGGCCAGGGCGATCAGGCTCCAGCGCACCCAGGGCGCCTCGGTGGTGCTGAGCCGCTTCTTCGTCAGATTGCTCATGCCGCCCCCGATCGCCGGCGCTGCCAGGCCTGCAGGGCGTTGATGACCAGCAGCAGCAGGAAGGAGATCACCAGCATCACGACGGCCACCGCGGTGGCGCCGGCGTAGTCGTACTGCTCGAGCTTGGCCGTAATGATCAGCGGCGTGATCTCGGACACCATGGGCATGTTGCCGGCGATGAAGATCACCGAACCGTACTCGCCGATGGCGCGCGCGAAGGCCATGGCAAAGCCGGTCAGCAGGGCAGGCGCGATCGAGGGGAAGATCACCCGCGTGAAAGTCTGCCAGCGCGTGGCGCCCAGGCAGGTGGCGGCTTCCTCGAGCTCCTTCTCGGCATCCTCGAGCACCGGCTGCACAGTGCGCACCACGAAGGGCAGACCGATGAAGATCAGCGCAATCACCACGCCGGCTGGCGTGAAGGCCAGCTTGATGCCCATGGGTTCCAGGTACTGGCCCAGCCAGCCGTTGCCGGCCAGCAGCGCAGTGAGCGAGATGCCGGCCACGGCCGTCGGCAACGCGAACGGCAGGTCCACCAGCGCGTCGACGATTTTCTTGCCCGGAAAGCTGTAGCGCACCAGCACCCAGGCCACCAGCAGGCCGAACACCACGTTGACCAGGGCCGCGATCAGCGAGGCGCCGAAGGTCAAGCGGTACGAGGCCAGCACGCGCGGCCCGGTGATGGCCACCCAGAACGCGTCCCAGCTCATCGTGAAGGTCTTGAGGATCAGCGCCGACAGCGGGATCAGCACGATCAGGCTTAGGTACAGCAGGGTGTAGCCCAGCGTGAGGTGAAAACCCGGCAGCACGCGCCGCGCCCCGCGCGGGCGCGAACCTCCGCCGGCCGCGCTTGCGGGCGCGGGAAACGTCGCAGCCGTCATTTACTTGACCGTGTACAGCTTGTCGAACTGGCCACCGTCGTTGAAGTGCAGCTTCTGCGCCTCGCTCAGGCTGCCGAAATACTTGGCCACGGTGAACTGCTTGAGCGGCTTGAAGGTGGCGGCGTGCTTCTTGAGCACGGCCTCCGAGCGTGGGCGCATGGCGTGCTTGGCCGCGATCTCCTGCGCCTCCTCGGAATACAGGTAGTCGAGGTAGGCCTTGGCGAGCTCGCCCGTGCCTTTCTTGGCCACGGTGCGCTCGACCACAGCCACGGGGTTCTCGGCCACGATGCTGATCGAGGGATGGATGGCGTCGACCTTGCCGGTGCCGAACTCGCGGTCCACCGAGACCACCTCGGACTCGAAGGTCACCAGCACGTCGCCGATGTTGCGCTGCAGGAAAATGGTGGTGGCGTCGCGCCCGCCCTTGGCCAGCACCGGCACGTTCTTGAACAGCTTGCCGACGAACTCGGCGGCCTGGGCCTCGCTGCCGCCCTTCTCGCGCACATAGCCCCAGGCGGCCAGGTAGGCGTAACGGCCATTGCCGCCGGTCTTGGGATTCACCACGATGACCTGGATGCCGGGCTTGATGAGGTCGTCCCAGTCCTTGATGCCCTTGGGATTGCCGTTGCGCACCAGAAACAGCATGGTCGAGGTGGTCGGCGAGGCATCGTGCGGGAAGCGCTTGGCCCAGTCCTTGGCCACCACGCCGCGGCTGGCCAGGAACTCGATGTCGGTCGTGGTGTTCATGGTCACCACGTCGGCGTCCAGGCCGTCGGCCACCGCACGCGCCTGGGCGCTGGAGCCGCCATGTGCCTGGTCGATCTTGACGTCCTTGCCGGTGGTTTTCTTGTAATGCGCGACGAAGGCCGCGTTGTAATCCTTGTAGAACTCGCGCGCCACGTCGTACGAGACATTGAGCAGGGTCTGGGCCGGCGCCAGCGCGCTGGCGGACAGGGCCAGGGCGGCCAGGGTCAGTTGAAGCGTCTTCTTCATAGCGTTTCCAATGTGTTGTTCGAATGCGATGGAATGGGCTGTGTCGCCGCAACTGGAGACTGTAACAAGGCCAGGCCCGGCGGCCATGCCCCCTGCCCGGGCCCCGAGCCGCGCCAGCCCGGGGCGATCGATGTCCGGGGAAGCTGTTTCACGGCGAGCCATTGTGGGCAATCCACTTTAAGACTCCAACGAATAAATACTTGTTTGTTAATAACCAAATCTAGAGGACTCGGCACGTGATTCGCCTGGACGGGGTCGCCCGCGCCGCGGCGGGCTCAGAGCCGGTTGCCGGCCATCGGCGGTTGCCGCACGCGGTCACCGGCCATGTGCTCGCCCAGGTAGTCCAGGAAATGCCGCACCGCCGGCACCAGGCCTCGCCGCGAGGCATAGACCGCATGCACCAGGCCCGGCGTCGGCGCCCAGCCCGGCAGCACCTCCACCAGGCGCCCGTCGGCGAGCTCGTGCTCGCACAGGTAGTCGGGCAGCACGCAGATGCCCACCCCCGAGAGCACGGAAAACTTGAGCGTGAGCAGGTCGTCGGCCACGTAGCGCGGCCGGTGGCTGAGCAGGTGCTCGGCGCCCTCGGGCCCACGCAGCCGCCAGTTGGCGCGGCCGTCTATGCCCGACATGGCCACCGTGTCGAGCCGGTCCAGTTCCTGCGGACCCCTGGGCTGGCCCTGGCGCTGCAACTGCGCGGGGCTCGCGACCAGCAGAGCCTGGCTGCTGCCCAGCGGCTTGACGATCAGGCTGCCGCTGTCCTCCAGCGTGGGCCGCACGCGCAGGGCCACGTCCACCCCCTCCTCCACCAGGTCCACCACGCGGTTGCTCACGCGCATGTCCACGCGCAGCAAGGGGTGGCGCAGCAGGAATTGCGGCAGCAGCTCGCCGACCACGGTCTGGGCCAGCGTCACGGGGCAGCTCACGCGCAGCACGCCGCGCGGCTCGGTCTGCACCTGGGCCACGGCCTCGGCCGCCGCCTCGGCCTCGTCGCGCACGGCGGTGCAATGGCGCAGATAGAGCTCGCCCACCGGGGTCAGCGAGAGCTTGCGCGTGGTGCGATGCAGCAGCCGCACGCCCAGCCGCGCTTCCAGCTCGGCCAGGCGGCGCGACAGGCGCGACTTGGGCAGGCCCAGGGCACGCCCGGCCGCGGCAAAGCCGCCCTGCTCCGCCACCTCGGCGAAGAACAGCATGTCGTTGAGGTCCTGCATTTGCTTGCTCGCCCATATTGTCCTACCAGAAGAACAATCTATCGCAATTTCGACGACTTATCAAAGATTCACCTCACCCGCACAATCTGTCCATGGCCGCTGAATGTGGCTCCACCCACCCCGAAAGGAAGAGACCATGAAACTGCTTCACATCGACTCCAGCGTCCTGGCCGCCAACTCCGTGTCGCGCCAGCTCACCGCCAGCATCGTCGCCCAGTGGGTGGCCAGCCATCCAGGCACCAGCGTGGACTACCTGGACCTGGCCGTCGACGCACCCAGCCACCTGGATGCCGACTCGCTGGGCTTCCGCGTCGCCCCGGGGACCGAGCTGTCCGAGACCCAGCAGCGCGAAAACGCGGTCTCCGAAGCCCTGGTGTCGCAGTTCCTGGCGGCCGACGTCATCGTGGTCGGCGCCCCGCTGTACAACTTCTCCGTGCCCAGCCAGCTCAAGGCCTGGATCGACCGCGTGGCCCAGGTCGGCCGCACCTTCAAGTACACCGACAAGGGCCCGGTGGGCCTGGCCGGCGGCAAGACGGTGATCGTCGCCTCCACCCGCGGCGGCATGTACTCGACCAGCGACGCCGGCCGCGCCATGGAGCACCAGGAGAGCTACCTGCAGACCGTGTTCGGCTTCTTCGGCATCACCGACGTGCGCTTCGTGCGCGCCGAAGGCCTGGCCATGGGCGATGCAGCCAGGACCCAGGCGCTGAGCGCCGCCGACCTGGAGATCAAGGCCCTGACGGCAGTCGCCGCCAACCAGGCGCAGGCCGCCCAGGCCGCCTGAGTCCGGAACTCCGGAAACGAGAAACCCGGCCGCGGCCGGGTTTTTTCATGGGCAAAGCCCGCGGCGCATGGCCCGGGCCGCGCTGCTTGCCGGTCAGCTTTCGGCGAAGGCGCGCTCGATCACGAAGTCGCCCGGGTGATGGGTGTTGCCTTCCTTGAAGCCATGGCTTTCGGCCATGTGCTTGAGGTCGCGCAGCATCTCGGGGCTGCCGCAGATCATGATGCGGTCCTCTTCGCGGTTCAGCACGGTCGGCAGGCCCAGGTCCTCCTGGATCCTGCCATCCTCGAGCAGCGTGGTGACGCGGCCCATGTTGACGAACTCCTCGCGCGTGACCGTGGGGTAGTAGAGGAACTGCTGCTTCACCAGCTCGCCCAGGAACTCGTCGTGCGGCAATTGCTCGGTGATGAACTCGCGGTAGGCCAGCTCGTCGACCTGGCGCACGCCGTGCACCAGGACCACCTTCTCGAAGCGCTCGTAGGTGGCGGGATCGCGGATCACGCTCATGAAGGGCGCCAGGCCGGTGCCGGTGGACAGCAGGTACAGGCGCTTGCCGGGCAGCAGGTAGTCGATCAGCAGCGTGCCGGTGGGCTTGCGGCCGATGATGATGGTGTCACCGGGCTGGATGTGCTGCAGGCGCGAGGTCAGCGGGCCGTCGGGTACCTTGATGCTCAGGAACTCCAGGTGGTCCGCGTAGTTCGGGCTGGCGATGCTGTAGGCGCGCAGCAGCGGACGGCCCTCGCCGGGCAGGCCGATCATGGTGAAGTGGCCGTTGCTGAAGCGCATGGCCTGGTCACGGGTGGTGGTGAAGCTGAACAGACGGTCGGTCCAGTGATGGACGTTCAGCACGCGTTCTTCGAAAAATGCGCTCATGGTGCTTGGGGGCCGCGGAATGGGACTGAAACGAGGTTCTGGCCCGTCAATGCAAGTCCGCGTCGACAGGAGACTGGCGGCTGCGCGCTGCGCGGGCCGCGCCTGGGCCAAAGAAAGACAAAACGAAAATTATAAAGCTGCCCGCATGCCGGAACCGCTCGGCAGCCTGCGCCGGGCCAGGAAGCGACGGAGCTGGGCCAGCACACACAACCCTGCCATGGCGGCGGCCAATGAAAGATTGATACAGTCCTGAGCTTGCAGCATGGTCGGCTTCCCGATGTTCGGATAATGCGTTCGCAAGGATTGTGGAAGCCTTCCATCAAAACTGGAAATAATTATTTTTCAGACAATCATTTCCAAACCTTATAAAGATTCTTTCAGAAAGCGCTCGACATGGCACGCATGGTCCACTGCATCAAGCTCGGCAAGGAAGCCGAAGGTCTAGACTTCCCGCCCTACCCCGGCGAACTCGGCAAGCGCATCTGGGAGAACGTGAGCAAGGAGGCCTGGGCCCAATGGCTCCAGCACCAGACCATGCTGGTCAATGAGAACCGCCTGAACCTGGCCGACGCACGCGCGCGCCAGTACCTGGCGCGCCAGATGGAAAAGCATTTCTTCGGCGAAGGCGCCGACGCGGCCCAGGGCTACGTGCCGCCGGCGGCCTGAGCGCCTCCTCCTTCTACCGGGCCATGCCCCACGAGGCGCCCGACTGGGCGGGCCAGCCCGTCTGGCGCGTGCTCGATACCGACTGGGCCCTGGGCCAGCGCTTTCTGGCCACCTGGCAGGCCTGGCGCCAGGATCCGCAGCGCCCGTCCCTGCTGCACTACGTCGCCTTCACCGAAGTTCCCACCGACACCGAGCAGCTCACTGCCGACGCGCAAACGGGGTCGGACGCGCCTGCGCTCCTGGAAGCACTGCGCGCCCAATGGCGCGGCCTGCTGCCCGGCTTTCACCGCCTGGTGCTGGAAGGCGGCCAGGTCCAGCTGACGCTGTGCGTCGCCGAGCTCCGGTCTGCCTTGCGCGAGCAGGCGTTCCAGGCCGACACGGTCTACCTCGGGCCCTTGCCGGGCGGCCCCACCGAGGAGCGGCGTCACCTGTTCAAGGCCCTGAGCCTGTGCTGCCGGCGCGGTACGCGCCTGAGCGCGGCGATCCAGGACGCGGCCAGCCGCGCCGAACTGGAGGCTGGCCTCGCGCAACGCGGCTTCCTGTTGCCGCCCTCTGAGCAGGCCAGCGATCCCGCGCACCTGGAGGGCGAGTTCCAGCCGCGCTGGCAGCTGCGCAGGCCCGCCGCCACAGCCCCGGCCTTGGCCAGCCCGGGCCGCTGCGTGGTGATCGGCGGCGGCCTCTCGGGTGCCAGCGTGGCCTACAGCCTGGCACTGCGCGGCTGGCAGGTGGAGGTGCTGGACCGCGCAGCCGAACCTGCCGCCGGCGCCTCCGGCCTGCCGGCCGGCCTGGTGGCACCGCATGTCTCGCCCGACGACCGCGCGCTCTCGCGCCTGTCGCGCTGCGGGGTGCGCGCCACGCTGCAGCGGGCGCGCCAGCTGCTGCGCGAGGGGCTGGACTGGGCGCCCTCGGGCGTGCTCGAGCACCGCGTGGAGGGCAAGCGCGCCCTGCCCGAGGCCTGGGCCCAGGCCGCGGCCCAAGGGCGCCCGCATCCGGGACTGGAATGGTCCGCGCCGGCCCCCGCGGCGCGGCTGCGCGAGGCCCGCTTGCCCGAGACCGCGTCCGCGCTCTGGCATGCCCAGGCCGGCTGGATCAGGCCGGCCCAGCTGGTGCGCGCCATGCTGGCCCAGCCCGGCATCCGGTGGCGCGGCAACCAAGCCGTGGCGCGCCTGCGGCGCGACGGCACCGAATGGCAGCTGCTCGACGACCAGGGCCGTCTGCTGGCCGCGGCCAGCCTGGTGGTGGTCGCGGCCGGCTACGACACGCGCGACCTGCTAAGCGGGCCGGCCGATGCGCAGCCGCTGCCGCTGAACCCGCTGCGCGGCCAGATCGCCTGGGGCCCCATGCCCGAGCGGCCCGCCGCCCGGCAGGTCCTGCCGCCCTTCCCGGTCAACGGCCATGGCAGCCTGGTGGCCGGCGTGGCGGGGCCGCAGGGCCTGGCTTGGTTCACCGGCTCCACCTTTGAGCGCAGCAACCCCGTCGCCGAGGTGCGCGCCGAGGACCAGCAGGCCAACCTCGAGCGCCTGGGTGTCCTGTTGCCCGAGGCCGCGAAGGCCCTGGCCCCGGCCTTCGCGGCCGGGCAGGTTCAGGCCTGGGCGGGGGTGCGCTGCACCCTGCCCGACCGCTTGCCGGCCGTCGGGCCGATCGACCCCGAGGCCCTGCCGGGCTTGTGGGCCTGCACCGCCATGGGGGCACGCGGGCTGACGCTGGCCGTGCTGTGCGGCGAGCTCACGGCCGCCTGGCTGCACGGCGAGCCGCTGCCGCTGGAGCAGAGCCTGGCGCGCGGCCTGCTGGCCCGGCGCTGGCACCGGGCGCAACGCCCCGCAGATTGAGCCGTGCCCGGCCGGTTCCGAGCTCAGGCCAGGCGCCTTCCGTCCGCCCCGTCGAACACATGGGCGCTTTCGGCCTGCCATTGCAGGTGCACGGCATCGCCGACCGCGCCGCGCAGCGCCCCGGGGACGCGGGCCGTCAGCGGGCCGATCGCCGTGTCCACAGTGGCGTAGGTCTCGGGCCCGGTGGGCTCGATCATGGACAGCGTGCCGGGCAGGCCGCTGGCGCCGAAGGACAGGCTCTCGGGCCGCAGGCCGTAGACGAATTCACCGCCGGCCCAGCCCTGAAGCGCGGCCTGCTGCGCCCCGCTGGTCGCGAGTTCGATGCCGTGGGCACTGAGGCCGGCGGCGCCGCGCCGGGCCTCGACCATGTTCATGGCCGGCGAGCCTATGAACTCGGCCACGAAGCGGTTGGCCGGGCGGCTGTAGATGTCGTCGGGCGTTCCGAACTGCTGGACCATGCCGTCCTTCATCACCGCGATGCGGTCGCCCAGCGTCATGGCTTCGACCTGGTCGTGCGTCACGTAGACCGTGGTGGTGCGGGTGCGCTGGTGCAGCAGCTTGATCTCGGCACGCATCTCCACGCGCAGCTTGGCGTCGAGGTTGGACAGCGGCTCGTCGAACAGGAACAGCTTGGGGTTGCGCGCCAGCGCCCGCCCCATGGCCACGCGCTGGCGCTGGCCGCCCGACAGCTGGGCCGGCCGGCGGTCCAGCAGGTGGCCAAGCTGCAGCATCTGGGCCACGCGCGCCACCGTGGCCTCGCGCTCGGCCTTGGGCACCTTGCGGATCTCGAGGCCGAAGGCGATGTTCTGCGCCACCGTCATGTTCGGATAGAGCGCGTAGCTCTGGAACACCATGGCGATGTCGCGGTCCTTGGACGGCAGATGCGTCACGTCGCGCTCGCCGATGTGGACCGTCCCCGAGGTGGGTGTATCCAGTCCCGCGATGATGCCCAGCAGCGTGGACTTGCCGCAGCCCGAGGGCCCGACCAGGATCAGGAACTCGCCGGGATCGATCTCTATGTCTATGCCCTTGAGGATGTGGGTGTTGCCCGCATAGGTCTTGCGGACCTGCTTGATGCTCAGTGCGCCCATGTTCAATCCTTTCAACCCTTGACGGCGCCGGCGGTGAGGCCGCGCACGAAGTATTTGCCTGCGACGATGTAAACGAACAGCGTAGGCAGGGCCGCGATCAGCGCCGCCGCCATGTCCACGTTGTATTCCTTGACGCTGCTCGAGGTGTTGGCCAGGTTGTTCAGGCCCACGGTGATCGGCTTGCTGTCCGCGCCCGAGAACACCACGCCGTAGAGGAAGTCGTTCCAGATCGCGGTGAACTGCCAGATCAGGGTGACCACCAGGATGGGGGTGGACAGCGGCAGCACGATGCGCCAGAAGATCTGCCAGAAGCTGGCGCCGTCGAGCATGGCGGCCTTGATCAGCTCGTCAGGCAGGCCCACGTAGTAGTTGCGGAAGAACAGCGTGGTCGAGGGGATGCCCGCGAGCACGTGGATCAGGATCAGGCCCCAGATCGAGCTCGCGATGCCCAGCCAGCCCAGCACCTGGCTCATGGGCAGCAGCACCACCTGCATGGGCATGAACACGCCGAACAGCATCAGCGCGAACATGGTCTCGCTGCCACGGAACTTCCACTTGCTCAGCACGTAGCCGTTGAGCGCGCCCAGCAGGGTCGACACCGCCACGGCCGGCACCACCATCAGGACCGAATTCATGAAGAAGGGCTGGAGCCCGCTGCAGTCGGTGCCGGTGCAGGCGCTGCCCCAGGCCTTGGCCCAGGCGGCGAAGCCAGGGTCGGTCGGCAGCGACAGCAGGCTGCCTTCGCGCACCTGGTCCATGTCCTTGAGCGAGGTCGCCACCATCACGTACAGGGGCGTGAGGAACCAGGCCGCGAACAGCAGCAGCGCGGCTCCCAGGATCAGCCGGTGCAGGGTCTGGCGCTTCATCGCTTGCTCCTGAGTTCGGAATAGAGGTAGGGCACGACGATGGCCGCCACGGTGGCCAGCATCACCGTGGCGCTGGCCGCGCCCAGGCCGATCTGGCCGCGCGAGAAGGCCATGGCGTACATGAAGGTGGCCGGCAGGTCGGTCGCGAAGCCCGGGCCGCCGGCGGTCAGTGCCATCACCAGGTCGAAGCTCTTGATCGCGAGGTGGCTGACCACCATCAGCGTGCTGAAGAACACCGGCCGCAGGCTGGGGATGATGATGCGCCAGTAGATGCGCGGCAGGCTGGCGCCGTCGACCTGGGCGGCCTTGATGATGGCGTCGTCGATGCCGCGCAGCGCGGCCAGGAACAGGGCCATCACGAAGCCCGCGCTCTGCCACACGCCCGCGATCGCGACGCAGTAGATGGCCTTGTCGGGATTGACCAGCCAGTCGAACGTGAAGCCCGCGAAGCCCCATTGCTGGACCACGCGCTCCAGGCCCAGGCCGGGGTTGAGCATCCACTTCCAGGCCGTGCCGGTGACGATGAAGGAGATCGCCATCGGGTACAGGTAGACGGTGCGCAGCGCGCCCTCGGCGCGCACCTTCTGGTCCAGCAGCACGGCCAGCAGCAGGCCCAGGCCCATGGCGCCGGCGATGAAGAGGAAGCCGAAGATCGCCATGTTGGTCAGCGCCACGTAGAAGCGCTCGTTCTCGAACAGCGCCAGGTACTGGTCGAAGCCGGCGAATTCGTAGTTGGGCAGCAGGCGCGAGGCCGACACCGAGAGGTAGCCGTTCCAGGCGATCAGGCCGTAGATGAACAGGAAGCTCAGCAAGAAGCTCGGCGCGACGACGAGCTTGGGCAGCCAGGGCGTTCGCAGGGCGGTAGGCGCGGACATGGCGGGGCCTTGGGGAAGCGCTTCAGCGCGTCTTGGCCGCCTGGGCGATGCGGGTCATCGCGTCCTTGGCGCTCATCTTGTCGCTGTTCCAGAACTGGCTCACCACGTCCTTGATCGCGCCCTCGGTCGCGGAAGGAACGGCCATGCCGTGCGCGATGCTGGGCACCAGGCCGCCGCTCTTGGCGCTGGCGACGAAGTCCTTGCCGGACGCCTTGGCGCAGTCGTCGAACTTGTCCATCTTCATGTTCAGGCGCACGGGAATAGAGCCCTTGTTGAGGCTGAAGGTCTCCTGGAACTCCGGCGACATGATGGCCGCCGCCAGGTTCTTCTGCGCCTTGACCTTGTCGTCACCCTTGAGCTTGAACATCGCGAACGAGTCGATGTTGAAGGTATAGGCAGCGGCCGTGCCGGGCGCGGCGACGCAGACGAAGTCCTTGCCGGGCTGCTTGCCGGCAGCGACGAACTCGCCCTTGGCCCAGTCGCCCATCAGCTGCATGCCCGCCTCGCCCTTGATCACCATGGCGGTGGCGAGGTTCCAGTCGCGCCCCGGCGCGTTCTTGTCGGTGTAGTCCTTGACCTTCTTGAACGTGGCCAGCACCTTCTCCATGGTCGGGCTGGCCAGCGTGGCCGGGTCCAGCTGCACCAGGGCCTTCTTGTAGAAATCGACGCCGCCCACGCCCAGGGCCACGCTCTCGAAGGTAGTGAAGTCCTGCCAGTTCTGGCCGCCGTGTGCGACCGGGGTCAGGCCGGCCTTCTTGAGCGCCTCGGCGGCGACGAAGAACTCGTCCCAGCTGGCCGGCACCTTGGCGCCCGCCTTCTTGAACGCCTCGGGATTGATCCACAGCCAGTTGACGCGGTGCACGTTGACCGGGGCCGCCACGTAGCTGCCCTTGTACTTCATGATGTCGCTGACCACCTTGGGCAGGGCCTCGTCCCACTTCTCGGCCTTGGCCACGTCGTCGATGTTGGCCAGCACGCCCTCGCGCGCCCACTCCTGGATCGACGGGCCCTTGATCTGCGCGGCCGCCGGCGCGTTGCCCGAGACCACGCGCGATTTCAGCACCGTCATGGCCGAGTCGCCGCCGCCGCCCGCCACGGCGAAATCCTTCCAGCTGTCGCCCTTGGCCTGCAGCGTGGCCTTCAGTGACGCGGCCGCCTTGGCCTCGCCGCCGCTGGTCCAGTAGTGCAGGACCTCGACTTCGCCAGCCTGGGCGAGTCCGGTCAGGGCCAGGACCAGGGCGCCGGCCAGGCGGGTGGATTGCAATTTGATCTGCTGCATGGGGTGTTCTCCGTTCGGGTCTCCATCCTGGGGTCCCGCCGGCTGCGGCCGGCGAGGTCTTGCAGCACCACCTTGTTCCGGTGTGCTGGCCGATGAATATTAAAAATAAATTAATTTATTAATACTAGGTTAAACCCTAGCAGCGAATTAGCCGGAAACCTGGGAAGAGCGACAAGAAACCATTAAGCTTGGCAACCATGAACCTCCTTCTTGCCGAAGACGACGCCCTGTTGGCCGATGCCCTCAGCGCCCAGCTGCGCGGCGCGGGCTTCACGGTGGAGCACGCGCCCAACGGCGCGGTCGCCGAATACCTGCTGCTCAAGCAGCCCTTCGACATCGCCGTACTCGACATCGGCCTGCCCATGCTCGACGGCCTGTCCGTGCTCAGAAAGGTGCGCCAGGCCAAACCCACCCTGCCGGTGCTGCTGCTCACGGCGCTGGACGCGCTGGACGACCGTGTCGCCGGGTTGCAGGCGGGCGCCGACGATTACGTCACCAAGCCCTTCGACTTTCCCGAACTGGAGGCCAGGCTGCACGCCCTGCTGCGCCGCAGCCAGCCGCCCACCGCCGCCTTGCAGCTGGGCCAGCTGCTGCTGGACCGCGAGGCCCGGCGTGCCAGCGTGGCGGGCCAGGCCATCGAGCTCAGCGGGCGCGAGTGGTCGCTGCTGGAGCTGCTGGCAAACCAGCGCGACAAGGTCGTCACCAAGGAGCAGATCAACCAGGCCTGGAGCGGCGAAGGGGCCGAGCCCGCTGCCGGCAACGCCATCGAGGTCTACATCCACCGCCTGCGCCGCAAGCTCGAAGGCTCGGCCCTGGTGATCCGCACCGTACGCGGCCTGGGCTACCTGCTCGAGACCGAGGGCGCGTCGGGCCGCACAGGCGCCTGAACATGGGCCCTTCGCTGCACCGCCAGCTCATGCTGTGGCTGCTGCTGCCGCAGCTGGTGCTGTGGCTGGCCGGCGGCTTCGCGGCTTACAAGCTGGCCGAGCGCTACACCAACGCCGCCATCGACACCAGCCTGTCCCAGGCCTCGCGCGCCCTGGCCCGGCAGGTCAAGCCTATCGGCAACGGCCTGCTGATCGACTTCCCGCGCGCTGCGCAGGACGTGCTCGAGGCCGACCCGGCCGACCGCCTGCTCTACATGGTCAGCACGCCGCCGGGCCAGTTCATCCTCGGCAACCGCAGGCTGCCGTCCCCGCCGCAGTTGGACGCGCCGCGTCTGAACAGCCCCTACTTCTACGACGGCCAGATGGCGCCCGAGGGCGCCGCTGAGACGGCGGCACGCCAGCGCGTGCGCGTGGCGGCGCTCTACCTGGACTGGGGCGACGAAGGCGCGCCGCGCCAGACCATGCTGGTGCAGGTGGCGCGCAGCAGCGCCAACCGCGAGGAGCTGGCGCGCAGCATCCTGTTCGACATGCTGCTGCCCCTGTCCATCCTGGTGCTGCTGATGAGCCTGATCGTCTGGGCCGGCATACGCGCGGGCCTGGCGCCGCTGGCGCGCCTGCGGCGCGAGGTCGAAGGCCGCGCGACCACCGACCTGGCGCCGGTGCAGCTCGAGTCCGCACCGCGCGAGCTGCGCTCGCTGGCGGCCGCGCTCAATGCCCTGCTGGCCGCCGTGCAGCGGAACGTCGCCACCCAGAAGCGATTCATCAGCGACGCCGCGCACCAGCTGCGCACGCCGCTGGCCGGTCTCAAGAGCCAGACCGAGCTGGCCCTGCAGGCCACGACCGACCCCGAGCAGCGCGAGCGCCTCATGCGCGTGCAGCAAAGCGCCGCGCGCAGCGCTCACCTGATCAGCCAGCTGCTGACGCTGGCGCGCGCCGAACCCGAATCGGCCGCCGCCCAGGGGCGCGGCCGGGTCGAGCTGCGGCGACTGGCCCGCGAGCTCACCGCCGAATGCGTGCCGCGCGCCTTGCGCGCCGGCGTCGACCTGGGCCTGGGCAGCGCGCCGCAGGGCGACGAGGCCGCCGAGCCCGAGCTCGTGGTGCTGGGCAACGCCCTGCTGCTGCGCGAGGCCCTGGGCAACCTGATAGACAACGCCATACGCTACGCAGGCCAAGGCGCCGCGGTCACGGTGGCCCTGCGCCGCGAGGACGACCAGGCCGTGATCGAGGTGACCGACAGCGGCCCGGGCTTGGCGCCCGAGCAGCGCGAGCAGGTGTTCGAGCGCTTCGTGCGCGCCACTGACCGGGGCGAAGGCTGCGGCCTGGGCCTGGCCATCGTCAAGGAGATCGTGGAGCGCCACGCCGGCCGGGTGTCGCTAGAGGAGGCCCTGCCCCACGGTCTGCGGGCCGTGATCCGGCTGCCGCTGGCCGGGCCCGCCAGCAGCGCTTCGCCCCCCGACACCGCCTCTGCCAGCTGATGCGGCCGGCCTCCGAATCACCCTGTTCCCCATGCCAGAGACCCACACCATGTCCAGTTCTACCTCCACCGATACCGCCGACGCGGTCGCGCTCGTTGGCGATGTGGGCGGCACCAACGCCCGCTTCGCCCTCGTCCGCACCCCGGGTGGGCGGCCCGAGGCCCCGCTCACGCTGGCGACCGCCGACTACCCCGATCTGGCGGCCGCGCTACAGGCTTACCTCGCTCAGGCCGGCCACCCTGCCGTGCGCGAAGCGGCGGTGGCCATCGCCAACCCCATAGCCGGCGACGCGGTCCGCATGACCAACAACCACTGGACCTTCTCCATCGAAGCCACGCGGCGCCAGCTCGGCCTCACGCGGCTGGTCCTGCTCAACGACTGGGAAGCCCTGGCGCTGGCGGCCCCGGCCCTGCCGGCCGAGGCGTTGTCCGCGGTCGGCGGCGGCCAGGCCGTGGCCGATGCGCCGCGCGCGCTGATCGGCCCCGGCACCGGGCTGGGCGTGGCCTCGCTGGTGCGCTCGCGCCGCGGCGAATGGGTGGCGATCCCGGGCGAAGGCGGCCATGTCACGCTGGCCCCCACCTGCGATCGCGAAGCCCGCATCATCGAGCGGCTGTGGCGGCGCTGGGACCATGTGTCGGCCGAGCGCCTGGTCTCGGGCATGGGCCTGGAAAACCTCTACGCCGCCATTGCCGCGCTGGACGGCGTGCCGGTCCAGGCCTGGAACGCGGCCGAGGTCTGCCGCCAGGGCCTGGCCGGCAGCGACCCGCAGAGCGCCGAGGCCCTGGCCCGCTTCTGCGGCCTGCTGGGCAGCGTGGCCGGCAACCTGGCGCTGACCCTGGGCGCGCGCGGCGGCGTCTACATCGGCGGCGGCATCGTGCCGCGCCTGGGCAACTATTTCGCACGCTCGCCGTTTCGCGCGCAGTTCGAGGCCAAGGGCCGCTTCAGGGATTACCTGGCCCGCATCCCAACCTGGGTCATCCTCGACCCGCATCCGGCCTTGACCGGCGCCGCGCTGGCCCTGCATGACAGCCCCCAGGCCTGACGGGAACAGGGAACGCCTGCGGCCAGGCCGCAAGGGCTTTATGCGCAGAAAGAATATATCAACAACTAAAAAATCGTTTGTTTCCGCATAAAGAAACCCTAAAGTCGTGCCCATGCATGAATTCGGCTTCGTCTTTGCAGGGTTTTTCGTTGGCCTGGTGGTCGGCCTGACCGGCGTGGGAGGCGGCTCGCTGATGACGCCGCTGCTGATCTTCTTCTTCGGCATCAAACCCTACCTGGCGGTCGGCACCGACCTGTTGTTCGCCGCCTTCACTAAGTCGGGCGGCACCCTGAGCCTGGCGCGCCAGCGTCTGGTGCCCTGGCGCGTGGTCGGCCTGCTCTGCGCCGGCAGCATTCCGGCCTCGCTGCTCACCCTCACGGTGCTGCACCGCATCGGCCCGGCCAGCCCCTCGGCCCAGGCCCTGATGACAAACACCCTCGGCGTCGCCCTGCTGCTGACGGCCGCCGCCATGTTCTACAAGGCGGTGCGCGGCAAGCAGGCGCCGCGCAGCCTGGCCCAGGCCGACCTCGCCCAGGCCACGCGCGCGCGCCACTGGAGCCTGCCGGTGCTGTTCGGCGCCCTGCTCGGCACCCTGGTCACGCTGACCTCGGTGGGTGCCGGCGCCGTCGGCGTCACCGTGCTGCTGATCCTGTTCCCGCGCCTGCCGCTGCCGCGCATCGTGGCGGCCGACATCGCCTATGCCGTGCCGCTGACCCTGGTGGCGGGCCTGGGCCATGCCTCTCTGGGATCGGTAGACTGGCCCCTGCTGGCCAAACTGCTGGTCGGCTCGCTGCCTGGCATCTGGATCGGTTCGCGCCTGGTGAACCGCACGCCGGAGCGCCTGATCCGTTCGATTCTCTCCGTGCTGCTCGCCTGGGCCGGCACCAAACTGGTCTTGATTTAGGGCCTGTTCACACTGTTTTTACCAGATGCGTTGCGGATCAAAAAGACCATGCGCAAGGCGCGAAACGCAGCCGGGGTCGGGCCCCGGCGATGTTTCGCAACGCGGCGCATGGCCTTTTTGGCCGCAACCCGAAGGGAACGTGGTAAAAACCGCGCCACTCGTTGTTGCACTCCTAGCCCAGGCAGCCAGCCTGGGCGTCGTCGCGCGCCTAGATTGGCGCGGTTTTAACCACGTTCGCACTGGCAAAAACAGTGTGAGCAGGCCCTAGTTTTCGCCATGTACCAATACACCGACTTCGACAAACAGTTCGTCCGCCTGCGCGCGGCCCAGCACCGCGACCAGCTCGAGCGCTGGCAGGCCGGCCAGCTCGGCGACGACGAGTTCCGTCCGCTGCGCCTGCAGAACGGCTGGTACGTGCAGCGCTACGCGCCCATGCTGCGCGTGGCCGTGCCCTACGGCGAGATCTCCAGCGCCCAGTTGCGCGTGCTGGCCCGCATCGCGCGCGAGTACGACCAGCCCGAGCCCGCCCTCTACGCCGAGGCCCAGGCCAAGCAGGACCAGATCAGCCGCGTGCCCGCGCCGCGCCTGGCCAAGGGCTACGCCCACTTCACCACGCGCCAGAACGTGCAGTACAACTGGATTCCGCTGGCCAAGTCGGCCGACGTGATGGACCTGCTGGCCAGCGTCAACATGCACGGCATCCAGACCAGCGGCAACTGCATACGCAACATCACCAGCGACGAGCTGGCCGGCATTGCCGTGGACGAGGTCGCCGACCCACGCCCCTTCGCCGAGATCATGCGCCAGTGGAGCACGCTGCACCCCGAGTTCGCCTTCCTGCCGCGCAAGTTCAAGATCGCCATCACCGGCGCCGCCGAGGACCGCGCGGCCATCGCCTGGCACGACGTGGGCCTGCAGCTGGTCAGGAACGAGGCTGGGGAGCTGGGCTTCAAGGTGCTGGTGGGCGGCGGCATGGGCCGCACGCCGGTCATCGCCACCGTGATCCGCGAGTTCCTGCCCTGGAATCAGATCATGAACTACCTGGAAGCCGTGGTGCGCGTCTACAACCGCTGGGGCCGGCGCGACAACATCTACAAGGCGCGCATCAAGATCCTGGTCAAGGCCGAGGGCCAGCGCTACATCGACGAGGTCGAGGCCGAGTACCGCCAGATCATGGAGCACGATGGCGCGCCGCACACCATCCCCCAGGCCGAGCTCGACCGCGTGGCGGCCTGCTTCGTGCCGCCCGCCCTGCCGGCTGCCCAGCCCGAGGGCGAGAAGAAGATCACCGAGCTGCTGCGCGCCGCCGGCGACGACAAGGCCTTTGGCCGCTGGCTGGAGCGCAACGTCGCCCCGCACAGGAACCCCGAGCTGCGCGCCGTGACCCTGTCGTTCAAGCGGCTGGGCCAGGCCCCCGGCGATGCCACGGCCGAACAGCTCGAGCGCGCGGCCCAGCTGGCCGACCAGTTCTCGGCCGGCGAGGCCCGCGTGACGCACGACCAGAACCTGCTGCTGCCCTGGGTACGCCACGACCAGCTGCCCGAGCTCTGGCGCGCCGCGCGCGAGGCCGGCTTCGCCAGCCCCAACATCGGCCTGCTGACCGACATGATCTCCTGCCCCGGCGGCGACTTCTGCGCCCTGGCCAACGCACGCGCCATTCCCGTGGCCGCGGCCATCACCGAGCGCTACCAGGACCTGGACGAGCTCTACGACCTGGGCGAGATCGATCTGCACATCAGCGGCTGCATCAACTCCTGCGGCCACCACCACAGCGGCCACATCGGCATCCTGGGCGTGGACAAGGACGGCAAGGAGTGGTACCAGGTCACGCTCGGCGGCTCGGACGGCTCCGACCTGTCGGGCCCGGCCACGCCGGGCAAGGTGGTCGGCCCCTCGTTCTCGGCGGCCGAGGTGCCCGACGTGATCGAGGCCGTGCTCGACACCTACCGAGCCCAGCGCCAGGGCGGCGAGACCTTCGCCGCCACCCTGCGCCGCGTCGGCGCCGATCCCTTCAAGCAGGCCGCCAACGGCGCCCGCCATCCCGAGGAAGCCGTCGCCTGAGCCGCACCGACGATAGAGAATTCACCATGAAACTGCTTGCCGCTCACGAACACAGCGCCGAAGTCGCCGGCCGGAACATCCTGCAACTGGCCAACGACGTCGACCCCCGCACGGTTTCGCTCGAAGGCGTGGACCGCATCGACCTGAACTTCCCCAAGTTCACCGACGGCCGCGCCTACAGCCAGGCCTTCCTGCTGCGCCGCCGCCTGGGCTTCACCGGCGAGATCCGCGCCACCGGCGACGTGCTGATCGACCAGCTGGTGCAGATGCAGCGCACCGGCTTCGACGTGGCCGTGCTGCGCGAGGGCCTGGACGCCAGTGCCGCCCAGCGCCAGTTCGACCGCTACCGCGCCTTCTACCAGGGCGACGCCGTCACCACCGAGCCGCTGTTCTCACGAAAGGCCGCCTGATGAGCAACGTCTCCAGCCTGCTGCCGCCCGCCGGCGGTACCGCGCCGACCGCCATCGAGCTCTACGCCCGCCCCTCCGAGGACTTCGAGGCCAAGCTGGCCGAGGCCCAGGCCGTGCTGCGCGAGGCGGCCCAGCATGCGCCAGCCACCCAGGCCTCCAGCCTGGGCGCCGAGGACATGGTGATCACGCACCTGATCAACACTCTCGAGCTTCCGATCAGCGTCTTCGTGCTCGAGACCGGCCGCCTGCACGCCGAAACCCTGGCCGTGCTGGAGCGGCTCCAGGCCACGTCGAAAGCGCCGGTCCATGTCTATCGCCCGGTGAACGAGGCCGTGGTCCAGTTCGTGAACCGCGAAGGCCTGGACGCGATGTACAAGAGCATAGAGCTGCGCAAGGCCTGCTGCCACATCCGCAAGATCGAGCCGCTCGAGCGCGCCCTGGCCGGCCACAAGGCCTGGATCACCGGCCTGCGCCGCGAGCAGTCGGGCGCGCGCGCCGAGGTGCCGCTGCGCGACGAGAGCGAGCTCGCCGCCAAGGGCCGGCTCAAGTACAACCCGCTGGCCAACTGGACCTGGGGCGATGTCTGGCACTACATCCAGACCTACGACGTGGCCTACAACCCGCTGCACGACCGCTTCTACCCCAGCATAGGCTGCGAGCCCTGCACGCGCGCCATCAGCCTGGGCGAGGACTTCCGCGCCGGCCGCTGGTGGTGGGAGGACGAGGCCGCCAAGGAATGCGGCCTGCACGTCAAGAAGGACGACAAGGCCGCCGCATGAACGCCCGAACCCTAACCGAAGAACTGCTGAAAAGCACAGCCATGAGCAACGAACACCATCTGAGCAACGCGCACCTCGACGCTTTGGAAGAAGAGACCATCTTCATCCTGCGCGAGGTCGCCGCCACTTTCGAGCGCCCCGCCCTGCTGTTCTCCGGCGGCAAGGACTCGCTGGTGCTGCTCAAGTGCGCCGAGAAGGCCTTCGGCGCCGGCCGCATCCCCTATCCGCTGCTGATGATAGACACCGGCCACAACTTCCCCGAGGTGACCGACTTCCGCGATTTCCGCGCCAAGGAGCTGCAGGCCGAGCTCATCGTGCGCAGCGTCGAGGACTCGATGGCGCGCGGCACGGTGCGCCTGGCCCATCCGGGCGAGAGCCGCAACGTGCACCAGTCGGTCACGCTGCTCGAGTCGATCGAGGAGTTCCGCTTCGACGCGCTGATCGGCGGCGCGCGCCGCGACGAGGAAAAGGCGCGCGCCAAGGAGCGCATCTTCTCGCACCGCGACAGCTTCGGCCAATGGCAGCCCAAGGCCCAGCGCCCCGAGCTCTGGACCCTGTTCAACACCCGGCTGCAGCCCGGCGAGCATTTCCGCGTGTTCCCGATCAGCAACTGGACCGAGCTCGACGTCTGGCAGTACATCGAGCGCGAGCAGATCGCCCTGCCCTCGATCTACTACACGCACAAGCGCGAGGTGGTGGACCGCCGCGGCCTGCTGGTGCCGGTGACCGAGCTCACGCCGCCGCGCGAGGACGAGCAGGTGCAGCTGCGCGACGTGCGCTTTCGCACCGTCGGCGACATCACCTGCACCTGCCCGGTGGAGAGCCTGGCCGCCACGGCCGGCGACATCGTGATCGAGACGCTGGCCGCCGACGTCAGCGAGCGCGGCGCCACGCGCATGGACGACAAGACTTCGGACGCTTCCATGGAGAAGCGCAAGAAAGACGGGTATTTCTGATGAGCCAGACCAATTCGACCGCCCCCAACGACACGCAGACCGCACTCAAGTTCATCACCTGCGGCTCGGTCGACGACGGCAAGAGCACGCTGATCGGCCGCCTGCTGGTGGACAGCAAGGCCGTGCTGCAGGACCACCTGGCCGGCGTGCAGCGCCAGGGCGAGACCGACCTGGCCCTGCTGACCGACGGCCTGTCGGCCGAGCGCGAGCAGGGCATCACCATCGACGTGGCCTACCGCTACTTCAGCACCGAGGACCGCAAGTTCATCATCGGCGACGCGCCGGGCCATGAGCAGTACACGCGCAACATGGTCACGGCCGCCTCCAGCGCCGACGCCGCCGTGGTGCTGGTCGACGCAACCAAGCTGCAATGGCAGGACCCGGCCCTGGCCCTGCTGCCGCAGACGCGCCGCCACTCGCTGCTGGTCAACCTGCTGCGCGTACCCTCCATCGTGTTCGCGGTCAACAAGCTCGACGCCGTGGAAGACAGCGCCGTCGCCTTCAAGCACATCGCCGCGGCGCTCAGCGCCTTCGCGGCCGAGGCCGGCATTCCGGTCAAGGCCACCGTGCCGGTGTCGGCGCTCAAGGGCTGGAACGTGGTCGATACCGCGGCCGAGGCCGGCTGGTGCGGCTACCAGGGCCCTACCCTGCTGCAGATCCTGGAAAAGCTGCCGGTCACGGCCGCCGACACCTCGCTGCCCTTCGCCTTCCCGGTGCAGTGGGTCGAGAAGTTCTCGTCCTCCGCCGACACCTCCCAGGGCCGCCGCGTGTTCTGGGGCCGCGTCGCCACCGGCCTGGCCCAGCCCGGCCAGCGCGTCAAGGTGCTGCCCAGCGGCCAGAGCGCCGTGATCGCCCAGGTGCTGAGCCATGTGCGCCAGCCCAAGGACGTTCCGGCCGGCCACGGCGCGGGCATAGCGCTGGACCGCGAGGTCGACGTCTCGCGCGGCGACTGGCTGCTCGCGGTGCAGGACGACGGCTCCAGCCTCGAGCCCAGCCGCGAGATCCGCGCCACCGTGGCCTGGCTGGACGACGAGACCCTGGTCGCCGGCCGCGTCTACTGGGCGCTGCATGGCCACCGCTGGGTCAAGGCCAAGGTCAAGCGCATCGTGCACCGGCTGAACATCAACACCCTGGCCGAAGAGGACGCGAACCAGCTCGAACCGAACGCCATCGGCCACATCGAGCTGGCCCTGCAGGAGCCCCTGGCCACCCTGCCCTACGGCGTGTCGCGCGCCCTCGGATCGCTGGTGCTGGTGGACACGGCCACGCACAAGACCTCCGGGGCCGTGCTGGTCGGCTGAGCCAGGTCAAGCAACCCCTGTGCCGACGCGGCCAGGCCCTGTCCGCCGCGTCGAAATTCCCTAGAATCAAGGGTTTCCTCCCATTTCAGACAGTACAACATGACCCACGTCGTCACCGAAGCCTGCATCCGCTGCAAATACACCGATTGCGTCGACGTCTGCCCCGTGGACTGCTTCCGCGAAGGCCCTAACTTCCTCACCATCGACCCCGACGAGTGCATCGACTGCGCGGTCTGCATCCCCGAGTGCCCGGTCAACGCGATCTACGCCGAGGAAGACGTACCGGCCGACCAGCAGCACATGACCGTGCTCAACGCCGAGCTGGCCAAGCTGCCGGAATGGAAGAGCATCACCAAGCGCAAGCCGGCCCTGCCCGACGCCGAGGAGTGGAAGGACAAGACCGGCAAGCTCGGCGAACTGCAGCGCTGAGCCCTTGGCCATGGATGTCCGGCTCGACCAGGAAGTGATCCACACCGCCCAGGCCCATGAAGGCCCGATCGAGACCGATGCCGTCATCGTGGGCGCCGGCCCGGTGGGCCTGTTCCAGGTGTTCGAGCTCGGCCTGCTGGAGATCAAGGCCCATGTGATCGACGCGCTGCCCTACCCCGGCGGCCAGCCGGTAGAGCTCTATCCCGACAAGCCGATCTACGACATTCCCGCGGTCCCGGTCTGCACCGGCCGCGAGCTCGCCGACGCCCTGCTCAAGCAGATCGAGCCCTTCGGCGCGAGCTTCCACCTGGGCCAGGAAGTGAGCGCCGTGGAGAAGCAGCCCGACGGCCGCTTTCACGTCGCGACCTCCAAGGGCATGCGCTTTCTCACCAAGACCCTGTTCATCGCCGCCGGCGTGGGCGCCTTCCAGCCGCGCCAGCTCAAAGTGGAGGGCCTGGAGAAGTTCGAAGACTCGCAGCTGTTCTACCGCGTGAAGAACCCGGCCGAGTTTGCCGGCAAGAACCTGATCATCGTCGGCGGCGGCGATTCGGCGCTGGACTGGGCGCTGAACTTCGCCGCCGAGGGCCCGAACCGGGCCGAAAACGTGATCCTGATCCACCGCCGCGACGGCTTCCAGGCCGCGCCCGCCAGCGTCGCCAGGATGCGAGAGCTCTGCGAGCGCCTGGAGATGCAGTTCATCGTCGGCCAGATCACGGGTTGCGAGGAAAAGGACGGCCGGCTCAGCGCCGTCAAGGTCACCGGCCCGGACGCTGTGACGCGCGTGGTGCCGCTGGACCTGCTGCTGGTGTTCTTCGGCCTGAGCCCCAAGCTGGGCCCGATCGCCGAATGGGGCCTTCAGATCGAGCGCAAGCAGCTCGTGGTCGACACCGAGAAGTTCTCCACCAGCGTGCCCGGCATCTTCGCCGTGGGCGACATCAATACCTATCCCGGCAAGAAGAAGCTCATTCTCTGCGGCTTCCACGAATGCGCCCTCGCCGCCTTCGGCGCCGTGCCCTTCGTCTTCCCGGAAAAGCGCGTGCAACTGCAGTACACGACCACCAGCACCAAGCTGCACAAGGTGCTGGGGGTCGAGTCGCCGGTGTTCGACTGAGCGGCGCCGCGCCACGACAAGGCGAACCAAGCCCGGCACGCATGGGCTGCTTCAGTTTCGACGGGTCTACTTAGCGAGTATCAGTGCGGCCGTCGGGACGGCGGGCAACAGGACCAGAATCAGCGCCGCGACGAAGTGACGTCGAAGCCGAAGCCCCGGTTGACCTGCGTTCGCCCAAAGCGTGGCGAGAACACCCGTCAACAAGCCAAACGGCACACAGATCATGAATATCAGCGGCACCAGCATATCGCCGTCGTTCTCATACAGCCGCCCGTCCCCCACCATGTCGGTCAGCATGGGCACGATCAGCCACGCCAAGGGTCCCAGAGCGGCCAAGCCGCAACGACCGAGGCCTGTGCTCAGGAACCGTGATGCCCCGCCCGTCGCACCCATGGTCAAGCTGGTTCTCGCGTGGCGTTGGAAGACCTTCGGCCGGAACAGGAAGACGATGAGGGACAGCACGGCCGCGACCAGGATCAGGCTCAGCCAGGACAGGGGGAGCCTTTGCGCGAGGCCGCTCACGGCATCCCATGCCAGCACCATGGGCATGAAGATGAAGATCATCAGCAACGGGAAAAGAATCACCGGACAGGTCAGCAGGAACGTCGCGCCCCATACCACGATCAGCCCCCCCTCGTTGTCGTAATCCAGCCGGCGAACGCCTGCCGTGACCAGGGAGGCGCCGAGCACCCCGTTGAACAACGACAGTCCCAGGCGCACGGGGCCGTCCTGCGCAAACAGACCCAGGCCAAAGATCTGCGTCCACATGCCGAGCAGCAGGAACGCCACGCCGGCCGCGACAAACAGCCTACCGATGAGTTTGTGACTGAACATGTAAGCACCTCCAGAAATCGCGAATCGCATCACGGCCTCTTGATCTCCCACAGCGCCACGATGCCGTCTCGCGTGCAAGTGGCCAGGGTCTTACCGTCACGAGCAAGGGCCAGGGCCACGATGGGGGCGGCATGGGCCAGAAACCTGTCGTGCAACTGGCCGGTGGAGAGATCGAAGAAGGCCACGCTGCCGTCCCTGCTGCCGATGACGACCTCCGCGCCAATGAAGGCCAGCGGAACTGGCAGTTCCGTGGTCGCTGAGAACCTCAGGCGCACTCGGTGAGCTCCGACATCCCACAGAGTCACCTCGCCCGCGCCACCCGCGATAGCCAGCGTTCGGCCGTCGGGTGCGAAAGCGGCCTTAGGATAAGACGTAGCGCTCGGGAGCCTGCCATGCACCCGACGCTTGGCCATGTCCCACAGCGTGACCTCGCTTTCGTCGCTCGCAATCGCCACCGTGCGGCCGTCGGGCGAAAAGGCGACGCCCGTAACCCAACGCCAACGCGGGGACCCGCTGAGGGTGGCTTGCAGTTTCCCACTCGCCAGGTCCCACAGCTTGGCGGTCTTGTCGTCGCTCACCGTGGCGAGCGTGCGACCGTCCGGCGCCATCGCCATGACATGGGTCTGACCAGTGCGCAGCGTCGCACGCAACTGCCCTGTCGAGACGTCCCAAAGCTTCACGTCCTGATCGTAGGCCCCGACCACCAGGGCTCTCCCGTCGGGGCTGAAAACCAGAGACGATACGCTTCCGATGCGGTCCAGCGTGCGGCGAAGCTGACCTGTGGCGGGATCCCATAGTCTTACCGCTCCGCCACAGGTGGATGCGAGCGTCCCGCCGTCCGGCGCAAAGGTCATGGCGTGGCCACCTGAGCCTTGGGTGACATCGCGATGCCCCGCGAAGCGCACGCGTGGGATGGCCAGGGCGCCTTCCTCGTGGTGCATGGGCTGCGGCCCGGCGGCGTAGACCTGGGCAGATTCAGCCCATGCGGGCCACTGGCTTGCATCCCACAGCTTCACATCCGTGTCTGTCGAGCCCGAAGCCAGGGTCCGTCCGTCGGGCGAGAACGCGACTGCGATGACCGCCCGCCCGTGTCCGCGCAAGGCCTGGATCTCCTTGCCGGAGGCGACATGCCACAACCTCACACTGCGGTCGGCTCCCGCCGAAGCGAGGATCTTGCCGTCGGGTGCGAAGGCCACCGACAGCACAGCATCGGTGTGGCCACGCAGAACCGCCAACTGCTTCCCGGATCTCGCGTCCCACAATCTCACGGTCTTGTCCCGACCGCCGGCCGTCGCCAGGATCCTGCCGTCCGGGGCGAAGGCGACACCATCGACGCCGCTCACATGCCCCTCAAGAATCAGGTGCACCCGATTGGCCGCGAGGTCCCATACCCATACGGTACGGTCCTCCTGGCTTGCAGTCGCAAGCATTCTGCCGTCCGACGAGAGCGACAGGGCGTGAACCGATGCGCGCGCTTTGACACCTACCAAATTGCCGGTCAGGGTTGCGCGGACTCGACGGCTGGCGACGTCCCAGAGTTCGACGGGGCGGTCATGACCCGCCACGACCAAGATCTTGCCATCCGGCGCAAAGGCGACAGCGCTGATCGTCCCCCCGTGTTCTCGCAAAGCGGCAAGCTCCCGCCCGCCGACTGCGTCCCAGAGCCTCACGGTGCCATCCCAGCTTCCCGTCGCCAGGACGCTCGCGTGCGGCGCGAACGCCAGGCTCGAAACGCCACGAGTGTGACCGCTTAGCGAGGTAACGAGGCGGCCAGTGACGGGGTCCCACAAGTGCACGCTGCCGTCGTAGCTCCCAGCAGCCAAGGTCCTTCCGTCTTGTGCGAAGGCCAGCGCGTCGACCGGCCCCAAGGGTCCGGACAGCGTCATGCTGGCTTGGCTAGCAGGGTCGAATCGCTCCTTGCCTTCGCTGGCATCCCACAAGCGCAGGCCGCCGCTGTCGTGGACAGTGACGAGCGCCCTGCCATCGGGAGACAGCGCCATGGACCCCACGTCCTCCTCGGATATGGTGCCGATGCTCAGGAGGTTGCTCAACTGCCAGATCTTGACGTCTTGGCGCCCCGCAACGTACAGGGCGCGCCCGTCGGGGGAAAACAGCAGCGACCTGGGAGAGCTGCAGGGTAAAGCCGCGCGCTCCCGACCGCTGGCGAGATCCCAGAGCCGTACGGTCCCGTCGTAGGCCCCCGTGGCCAGCGTCTTGCCGTCCGGGGAGAACCCAAGAGCGTGAACCTCTCCGCGGTGCCCCTTGAGGGCCATCCGCTTTATCCCGCTGGCCACGTCCCAGAGCGTCACCTCCCTGTCCAGACCTGCAGAGGCCAGGGTCCGGCCATCAGGCGCGAATGCCACCGCGTACACATAGCCCGGGTGTGCTGCCAGGCTCGTCCGGATCCGGCGCTGGGCCAGGTCCCAGAGCTTGACGGTACCGTCTCTACTGGCCGAGGCCAGGAGGCGGCCGTCGGGAGAGAACGCGACCGCATGAATCGAATCTCTGTGTCCCTCGAGGGTCGCCCGCGCCTCCCGCGCTACGGGATCCCAGAGCTTGAGCGCCCCATCCCGCCCCCCTGAGACCAGAGTCTTTCCATCGGGCGAAAACGCAACGGCGTACACCATGTCGGAATGCTTGCCCAAGGTCATCCATGGCAGCAAACTCGCCGCATGCCATAGGCGTACGGTCCCATCGCCGCCACCTGTAGCGACCATCGTGCCGTCAGGGGCGTATGCCACACCGAACAAGGCATCCGATCGCGTCGGCGGTGGAACCCTGGCCTGTCTCTGGAAGGAGGTCCGCGCCTCCTGGTCCTGGAAGTACGTCAACCACAAGCCGTTCGCCACGGCGGCCAGGACAGCCAGCACAAGCAGAAGGCCGCCCATGCGCCGCCACAACGGCGACGGGCAGGCCGAACTTTTTCCATGCAACGAAGTCATGAAATCACCTCGCTACTCGAGTTGCCAACTTGACCCTTGGCCGTCTGCTCTCCGAAGAGCAGGCAGGCATTCGGCCATCCCACGCCAATCAGGCTCTAAGCCCTGCGATGCAAAACGCTTTGCTTTCTTGAGCGCATTCGCAGCGTTCTCAGTACCTGATAGACAGCACAGGCCGCACAAAGGTGTTTGAGACTGTGCCCAGAGACCAGCCCGCCCCATGTAAACACCAGAGAATCGAAGCTCTCGAAGACCTTGGCCAAGAGATACCAGAGGGCCGCGACATAAATATCGTTCTCCCGCGTGTAGGGCGAGGGAAACAGGGCTGTGGCCAGGAGAACCAGCGTGATGCAGCCGTATTGCACGACAAGATAAGGAGTCAGGTTCTCGATGCCCAAGGAGGCGCTGATCTGCCAGTAGCCCGCATTCGCCACGCCCCAGGCAATCAGAGGGAGCAGCAGGCGCAGGCCAGCAGAAGGGCCCACGCGCTCAGTGAGCGTCGCCGCCAGCAGCGACATGAAGGCCAAGGTCATCGGCAGGCGGTCCCATAGCAGGCGCGCGTTGTCCGGGGCTAGGTGGTAGTAGGACGAGCCTGCGCCCGTCAGCGCCACGCCCAGGAAGAACAGCAGATAAGGCCAGCGCTCTGTCTGGTTGCGAAAAGCGGATCTGCAGCGCCCATCAGCCGACAGAAAAACCAGTCCGCTCACCCCGATGGCCACGAAGGGCAAATTGCTCATCACGTCGAGGAAATTCGCCATGCCGAACAGCGATCGCTGGTCTGAAAAATCATGGTAGCTGGTGGACTGGGTTGATGTGGGCAACAGGAACGGCAGGACCAGGAGTCCGGCTGCGGTCGCCATCAGCGTGCCCAGGCGGGCGACATATGGGACGGTGATCATGCTCACGCTCCTTCAAACATAACGGCGGTACTTGAGCACAGCGTCCGCATAAGGCGTGCCATGCCGACTCCACGCGCCAAGCTATTGAAAACATTGGATTATTCAAATCCGCGAGTGCGAAAGCTCAGGAGATGACATACATTGAATGATCACGAGACGTACAGAGGATGCCCACATGAAGCGCGCCCTGGCATTGACCCCAGCCGACCGCGATTTCTTTCATCGCTTCGACAACTTCGTTTTCAGCAATCCCTTCAGCGAGCAGCGCGCGCAGTTGCTCGACACCCTCGTCCCGTCCATGAGCACCGCGGCGTTGCAGAAGGACCGTCACGCGCTCAGCGCTGTCGTCGCGCGAAGGCTGGAAGCGTTCGACCGCGATCAGCCCTCACGCTTGACCGATTTCTCGGGCGAAGACAGGCAACTCGTGGAGGCGGCTCATCTGTACCTGACCTACCACCGTTTTCTGGACGACCTGGACCGCTTGCTCGAGCGGCAACTCGAATCCGATACTTCCGTCGAGCTCTGGTTCGCCGAGGATGTCTACGCCTGCATGGGGCAGCGCGGATTCTCGGACGATGCCATTGCGCGCTACCTCTCGTTTTTCTACCAACTGCGCCGCGCCTTCCACTTCATCGATCGCTCCCTTCCCGGCGACAGTCCGTCGATGCGACGCCTGAGGCTTTCATTGTGGGACAACACCTTCACCCACGACATGCACAACTTCAATCAGTGTCTCTGGAATCGCATGGAGGACTTCTCTACACTTCTCATCGGAGAAACAGGGACCGGCAAGGGCAGTGCAGCCATGGCCATAGGACGCTCCTCGTACATCCCCTACGCACCGGCACGCCGATGCTTTGCCGAGAACTTCACAAAAACCTTCATCGCCATCAATCTGTCTCAGTTTCCCGAAACCCTGATCGAGTCGGAACTCTTCGGACACAGGAAGGGCGCCTTTACCGGAGCCATCCAGGACCATAAGGGCGTGTTCGAGCGATGCAGCGCGCACGGAGCGCTGTTTCTCGATGAGATCGGCGAGGTGAGCGCACCGGTTCAAATCAAGCTGCTGCAGGTGCTGCAGGAGCGGACCTTCTCCTCACTCGGCAGCCACGCGCCGAATCGATTCAAAGGTAGGGTGATCGGCGCCACCAACCGGTCGCTGGCCGAGCTTCGCGCCGCAGGTCGGTTTCGCGATGACCTCTTCTACCGCTTGTGCTCCGACGTCATCATTGTTCCGCCACTGCGCATCCGCTTGCAGGAGAGGCCGGGAGAGCTCGAGCAGCTGGTCAGCATTCTTGTCGAGCGCATGCTGGGTGAGCCGAGCCCGACGCTCACCGATCAAGCCGTGTCGGCGCTCGAGCGCGATCTCCCCAAGCCGTATACATGGCCCGGCAACGTTCGGGAGCTAGAGCAGGCCGTACGCCAGATCCTGCTGACCGGCAGGTTCCACGCGAGCCCGGGAAAGCACGTGTCGACGCCTGACGACGATTTCCTGGCGGCCGTGCAAGCAGGCACACTGAGCGCCGATGAGCTGGTCTCTCGCTACTGCGCCCTGCTGCACCGGCGTTATCCGACCTATGTCGATGTGGCGAAGCGAACCGGCCTGGACCGCAGGACAGTCCGCAAGCACCTGTCGCCTCTTGGCTCCTGAGCATTCACTCGAGTTGATCGCCGGGTCGGCACCCGACCATGCCGTACTTCGAGGCAAGGCTCGGGTGCGGCAGAGCCGGCAGCGGCAGAGTCTGGGCATCGGCCCGCCCTGCCGCCAGGGCCTGCTGCAGCGTAGGCACCGTGGCGGACGGGTCGTCCCCCAGCACGCGCACCGCGCAGACCCCGCTGGCGCCGCTGCGCGCGGCCAGGGTCATCTGCTCGGCGCTCAGGATGCCGCCGATCGCCACCACCGGCACGCCGGCCATGGCGCACCACCAAGCCAGGTTGTCCAGGCCCTGCGCGCGCCAGGGCATGGCCTTGGTCAGCGTGGGCCAGACCGGGCCGCAGGCCACATAAGACGGAGCCAGAGTGCGGGCGCGCGCGAGCTCCCAGAGGCTGTGCGAGCTGATGCCCAGCTGCAGGCCGCTGGCGCGCAGTTCCTCACGCCCTGCCGGGCCCAGGGCCTGCAGGTCTTCCTGGCCCAGGTGCACGGCCGCAGCGCCGAGCTCGCGCGCCAGGCGCCAGTGGTCGTTGACGAACAGTCGCGCGCCATGCGCCTGGGCAGCGGCGACGCTGGCGCGGATCTCCTCGGACAGCAGGGCGCGCCAGGCCGCGTCGGGCTGGATCGGGGTCTTGATGCGCAGCTGCACGGTGCGCACGCCGGCCTGCAGCGCCTGGGCCAGGCGCGCTGCGCTGTCGACGATGGCGTAGAGGCCGAGGTCGGGCGCCGCGGACTCAGCGGCGCTGGGCTGCCAACGCGAGAAATCGGGGGCCTCGTCCCAGGACAGGCCGGGCAGCAGGGCCGGGTCGCTGGCGAAGCCGGTGGCCGCGGCGACCGGGCCGCGCCCCTGCCCCGCCGCATAGCCGCGCCGCAGGGCCAGCGTGGTCGCCATCTTGGCCAGCACCAGGGCGTCGGCCGGCACGAAGCCCAGGGCCAGGGCGGCAGCGGCGCTGCTGGCGAAGGTGCAGCCCGTGCCATGGCTGTGCTCGGTGGGCACGCGCGGCAGGGCCAGCCAGCCGGCAGCCTCAGCCGAGGCCATCCAATCGAGCGCCAGGCCATCGTGGTCGGTACTGTCGCCGCCGGTGATGCAGACGGCCTCGGTCCCGGCACGAAGCAATTCGCGCGCGAGTGCCGGCAGGTCCCGAGCTTCGGCGGCCGGCAGACCGAGCAGGCGCGCCGCCTCGGCGCGGTTGGGCGTGATCAGGGTGGTGCGCGGCAGCAGCTCGGCGCGGTAGGCCGCCAGGGTCTCGGCACTGGCGAAGTCGGCGCCGGTGCTGGCGCCGAGCACGGGGTCCACGACCAGGGCCAGCGGGCTCCGCGCGCGCAGCCGGTCCACCCAGCGCGCCACCACGGCCACCTGCTCGGGCCCACCGAGCAGGCCGGTCTTGATGGCCAGCGGCGGCAGGTCCTCGGCCAGGGCGGCGAGCTGCGCGTCGAGCAGCTCGGGAGCGACGGGTTGCACCCGCGTGACCGCCACCGAGTTCTGCGCCGTGACCGCGGCCACCACCGGGCACAGGTGCAGGCCGAAGGCCTCGGCTGCGCGCTGGTCGGCGGACAAGCCCGCGCCGCCGCCTGAGTCGGTGCCGGCGATGCTCCAAATCACCGGGCGGGCAACCCCCGTCATGGCGCGCCGCCAATCAGGAAGGGGTGGCCGGTGACGGGCGTGCTGGCCACGGCGTAGTCCTGCTTGGCCATCACGCCGGCCAGGCGGGCAGTGCGGCCGGCCTCGACGGCGAGGCGGAAGGCGCGCGCCATGGCGACCGGGTCGCTGGCTTGCGAAACGGCGGAATTCAGCAGCACCGCGTCGAAACCCATCTCCAAGGCCTGCGCCGCATGCGAGGGCGCGCCTATGCCGGCGTCGATGATCAGCGTGGTGTCGGGCAGGCGCTCGCGCAGCGTGCGCAGCGCGAAGGGGTTGAGCAGGCCCTGGCCGGAGCCGATCGGCGCGCCCCAGGGCATCAGCAGCGGGCAGCCCACGTCGAGCAGGCGGCGGCAGGTGACAAGGTCGTCGGTGCAGTAGGGAAACACCACGAAACCATCGCGCGCCAGCTGCTCGGCGGCCACCAGCAGCTCGAAGGGATCGGGCTGCAGGGTGTGCTCGTCGCCCACCACCTCGAGCTTGACCCAGGGCGTGTCGTAGAGCTCGCGCGCCATCTGGGCCAGCTGTACGGCCTCGCGCGCGCTGCGGCAGCCGGCGGTATTGGGCAGCAGGCGCGCGCCGGTCTCGCGCAGGGCCTCGCGGATCATGGCGACGAAACCGTTGTCGCCGGCCACGGCCAGCTGGCGCTTGAGGCCCACGGTGACCACGCCGGTGCCCGAGGCCAGGATGGCCTCGCGCAACACCTGGGGCGAGGGGTAGCCGGCCGTGCCGAGCAGGAAGCGGCTGGTCAGGAGCACGTCGCCCACCTGCCAGTGGTCGGAGGGCGCAGGGGTGGAAACAGGCGCAGGCATGAGCGTCCTCGCTAAGGAATTGAAGGTGGACGGCTCAGCCGCCCACGATGGGCTGGAACAGCAGCACGGCGTCGCCGACGACCAGCTGCCGCTCGCGCTGCGCGCGCGGCACGAAGTCGCCGTTGACGGCGGTGCTCACGGCGGCCGGCTCGTGACCCAGCGAGGCCACCAGGGCCGCCAGCGTGCTGCCGGCCGCCACGACCCTGGGCCGGCCGTCGAGCAGGATCTCGACACTGGCTTCGGTGGAAACAACAGGGGCGTTCATGCGCTCACCGCCTCGCGCTCGAGGATGGTGACGGGGCCGGACAGGCCGGCCGTGCTGAGGCCGCTGCCGCGCAGCGCGTCGTCGACCAGTGCCGGCGCCAGCAACCAGCCGTGGCGGAACAGGCCGTTGATGCGCAGGCAACGGCCGCGCCATTCGCTGCGCGGGGCGTTGTCGGGCAAGGCTGGACGCAGGTTGGCGTCCAGCCGAAGGATGCGCGCCTCGGCCAGGGCCGGCACCACGCTGTGGGCCGCGGCCATGAGCTCGACCGCGCTGCGCAACGACACCGGCGAGCGGTCTTCGCTTTCGATCTCGCTGGCGCCGACCAGCACCAGGTCGCCGGGGCGCGGCACCAGGTAGACGCGGTGGCGCGGATGCAGCAGCCGCACCGGGCGCTGCAGGCCATGGCCGGGCGCGTGCAGCCAGACCACCTCGCCGCGCACGCCGCGCAGCGGCCAGTGCGGCGCGGCGCCGGTACCGCGCACGTCGACCACCCAGTCGAAGGCGGCCTGGCTGCCGTCGTCGAACTGCATCCGGCCGTCCTCGCGCAACTCGCGCACCGTGCGGCTCCAGTGCCACTGGACCGCCGGCGCCGCGGCTTGCAGAGCCATCAGCGTGGCCACGGTGTCGATCTGCCCCTCACCGGGCAGCAGCCATGCATGGGCCGGGCCCTGGACCGCAGGTTCGAGCGCGGCGAGCTGGGCCGGGGTCAGAGGCTGGACCGCCCCGCCCGGCTGGCTGGCTTGCCAGACGGGCGACTGCGTCGCCTGCGCCAGGCGCGCGAGCACGCGCTGCGCCGCACCCAGGTCGGGCCGGTGGGCCAGCAGCAGGCTGCCGCGCTCGGCCATGAACGGCCGCTGCGGCAGGGCCGCGACGATGCCGCGCCACAGGGCGATCGAGCGCCAGCCCAGGGCCGCCACCGCAGGCTCGGCGTTGTCGAGCTCGGCCAGGGGACTCAGCATGCCGGCGGCGGTGAAGCCCGCCGCCTGCAGGCTGGCGCCCTCCGGCAGCTCGGCGCGAAAACGCGGCTGCGGCCCGGGTGCCGGATCGAACACGCTGACGCTGTGCCCCAGCGCCGACAGGCGCCAGGCCAGCAGGCGGCCCAGCAGCCCGGCGCCGGCGATGCCAATAGCCAAGGCTTTCATGGCAGCGGACTCAGGCGGCCGGCTGGATCGGGATGTAGAACTCGCCGCCTGCGGCCTTGAACTCGGCCGACTTGGCCGCCATGCCCTCGGCCAGCGCCGCCTCCTCCGACATGCCCTGCTGCGCGGCGAATTCGCGCACCTCCTGCGTGATCTTCATGGAGCAGAACTTGGGACCGCACATGGAGCAGAAATGCGCCTCCTTGCTCGAGTCCTTGGGCAGGGTTTCGTCGTGGAAATCGCGCGCCGTGTCGGGGTCCAGGCTGAGGTTGAACTGGTCGTGCCAGCGGAACTCGAAGCGCGCCTTGGAAATCGCGTCGTCGCGCCCGCGCGCGCCCGGGTGGCCCTTGGCGACGTCGGCCGCGTGCGCGGCGATCTTGTAGGCGATGATGCCCTGCTTGACGTCGTCGCGGTCCGGCAGGCCCAGGTGCTCCTTGGGCGTCACGTAGCACAGCATGGCCGTGCCCATCCAGCCGATCATGGCGGCGCCTATGGCCGAGGCGATGTGGTCGTAGCCCGGCGCGACGTCGATGGTCAGCGGGCCCAGGGTGTAGAACGGCGCCTCGTGGCAATGCTTGAGCTGCTCGTCCATGTTGGCCTGGATCAGGTGCATGGGCACATGGCCGGGGCCTTCGATCATGGTCTGCACGTCGTGCTTCCAGGCGATCTGCGTGAGCTCGCCCAGGGTGCGCAGCTCGGCGAACTGGGCCTCGTCGTTGGCGTCGGCGCCCGAGCCGGGACGCAGGCCGTCGCCGAGCGAGAAGCTCACGTCGTACTGCTTCATGATGTCGCAGATGTCCTCGAAGTGCTCGTACAGGAAGCTCTCCTTGTGGTGGGCGATGCACCACTTGGCCATGATGGAGCCGCCGCGCGAGACGATGCCGGTGCGGCGGTTGGCCGTGAGGTGGATGAAGGGCAGGCGCAGGCCGGCGTGGATGGTGAAGTAGTCCACGCCCTGCTCGGCCTGCTCGATCAGGGTGTCGCGGAAGATTTCCCAGGTCAGGTCCTCGGCCACGCCGCCGACCTTTTCCAGTGCCTGGTAGATCGGCACCGTGCCGATCGGCACCGGGCTGTTGCGCACGATCCAGTCGCGCGTGGTGTGGATGTTCTTGCCGGTCGACAGGTCCATCACGTTGTCGGCGCCCCAGCGGATCGCCCAGACCAGCTTCTCCACTTCTTCCTCGATGCTCGAGGTCACGGCCGAGTTGCCAATGTTGGCGTTGATCTTGACCAGGAAGTTGCGGCCGATCGCCATCGGCTCGACTTCGGTGTGGTTGATGTTGGCCGGAATGATGGCGCGGCCGCGCGCCACTTCGTCGCGCACGAACTCGGGCGTGATGATTTCGGGGATGCGCGCACCCATGGGGTTGCCGCGCAGGCGCTGCTCGCGCGAGGCATCGCCCAGGTACTCGCGCAGCCACTCGCGCTTGCCGTTCTCGCGCAGCGCCACGTACTCCATCTCGGGCGTGATCAGCCCCTTGCGCGCGTAGTGCATCTGCGAGACGTTCATGCCGGATTTGGCGCGGCGCGGCTGGCGCTGCAGCGCTGCGGCCTCGGCGCGCAGCTGGGCGATGCGCTCGGCGTCGCGGTCCTCGTGCTTGGCGCCGTCGTCCAGCGCCACGCGCTGGCGGCCCTGGTAGGTTTCGGTGTCGGCGCGGTCGGCGATCCAGGCGGCGCGCACCTCGGGCAGACCGCGACGCACGTCGATGCTGGCCTGGGGATCGGTGTAGGGACCGGAGGTGTCGTAGAGCGACACCGTCTCGCCATTGGTCAGGAGCACGTCCCGCACCGGCACGCGCAAGTCTTCGCGCGAGCCCTGGATGAAGGATTTGGTGGAGGCGGGGAAGGGTTCGCGGGTGAGCGTCAGCAGCTGCTGGAACTTGTCAGGGGCGTTCATGGGGTCTCCTGGTGAATGGAAACTCCGGCGTTCACCCCTTGCCTGCGTTGGGCACGCGGGCCAGGCCATGACACTGTCTCATCCTTACGCCGGTACTAGCCGGATCAAGTTGGCGGGTTCGGAATTACCGTCTCAGCGCGCCTGTAGCGTGCACCCCGGAGCAGGCTGCATGATAACCGCTTCAGCGCGCTGCGCAAGCGGCGCGAACCCTTCCCCCGGGAATGCGCGTCAGGCACAAAAATTTCGAGGCCAGCCCGGAAAAGGGGTTTTTTAACTTCTATAATGGAAGGCTATTCCCCGATAGCTCAGTCGGTAGAGCGCCGGACTGTTAATCCGTAGGTCCCTGGTTCGAGCCCAGGTCGGGGAGCCAAATCTCATCATCGTCGATACCGAACATTCCCCGATAGCTCAGTCGGTAGAGCGCCGGACTGTTAATCCGTAGGTCCCTGGTTCGAGCCCAGGTCGGGGAGCCAGCCAAAAGGCCTCGCGCAACAGCGCGAGGCCTTTGTTTCTTTCAGACACCAACCCGTCATTGAATTGACACGCCGGACGCGTATTCTTGAGTATGTTGGTTCGGGAAAATGGGAGACAAATTGTGACATCTAACGAGTACCGCATCGAAAGCCGGCATCCAATCATGAATCGGCTGCTGCCGCGCTGCGCACCAGCGCACGCCTACAAGAACCTCTCGATGGCCGTCGCGATCGCTGCCAAATGCGTGCCCAACAGCTTCGGCGACGAAGTCCGCGTGGTGCATGTGCCCAGCGGCGACATCGTGTTCCGCATCCAAAGCCCGCAGGCCAGCGACATCGACGGCGCCTGAAAGCCCGACGCGCCTCAGGCCTCGGACAATTCGATGTCGACGGTCTGGGGTCGCACCCAGCGCGGCGACTCACGCGTCGCATCCATGCAGCCCCCACCGGCATAGACACCACCCGGGTCGCGCAGGCGGAACATGCGCTCGAACACCCTCTCGCGTGCGGCCGGATCCTGAAGGGTCTGCGCCACCAGCTGATCCACGCGTTCCTCGTCCATCTGCAACTCGCCCGCGGCGTCGCGGTAAGTGCCATGGCGCCAGTGGTAGACCTCCACGCACTTTGCCAGCAGGCTGTAAGGCCGCTCGCGCCGCCAGAAATTCGGAAACTGGCCTGCGCCCAGATACACCACCCAGGAGCCCTCGAACCCGGCCACATCGGCTGAATCGCTGTCCGGGTTGCGGAACCAGACCCGGTCCCCCGGGATGTAATAGGTGATGGGCAGCGGCGCTTCCAGCGAACCGTGCTCGCGCAGGAACACCTCGTGAAAGCGCCGCGACATGATGGCGCGGCTCTCCCACTGTCGCTGCAGCCGGGACAGCAGGCCTGGGTTCACCAGCTGGGCCTCCTGGGCAATGGCCAGCAGGATCACGTACTCGGTCGCCCGGTAGCAGGAAAAAGAATAGGCCTGCGTCGCAAGCGCCGGCTGCGTGGCCCTCTGCAGGGCCGGGATCAACGGCCGGCCGGCACGCAGGGTGAAGCCGGACGCCGCCGCGTAGCGCCAGTCCTCGGCCGGGCGCTCGATCTGCGTTGTATGAAAATTCATCGCCGTCCTGCGCGCCGCCTGCACGATGGCCTGGCGCATGCGCACGGCCGATTCGAGCTCCTCCCAACTCGGGAAGACCAGCGGCGACGGGCTCAGCAGCATGGCCAGCAGGATTTCGCGCGCCAAGTCGTCCGCGCAGGCTCGGGTGTCGAGCCGCAGACGGGCGCACAGTTGCAGGGTGTCCGAACCAGGCGCCCAGCAGCGCGCCTCGGCCTCCTGCAGCGCAAAAGCCACTGCATGGGGCGCGTTCGGCTCCGCGGGGCGCAGACGCAGATGCTGCCGCAAGCCCAGCGCGACCATCCGGGCCATGAATGCTTCGACGGCGCGCACCGCCTCCTGGGGGGTGGTGGCCTTCACCACGATGCCGCCGCTCACGGGCAGAGCCCTTTGCTACACCTCATGCCTCGTCTCTCTCCACATGTTGTATTTGCTCACAATATAAGGCCAAGCGCGGCCAGGGCCCACGCCCGCCATGTGCGGCGGATTCCCCAAAGCGGCGATAATATCCCCGCGTACTCTGCCCACAGGTCGCCGTGCACGCCCCCGCCCCGCTCATCTGGCTTGCCCCCCGCGAGCCCTTTCCGCCGATCACCCAAGCCTGGGATGCCGGCAGCCCGGCGCCAGGCCTGTTGGCGGGCGGTGGCAGCCTGGACGTGCCCACCCTGCTCAAGGCCTATGCCCAAGGCATCTTCCCCTGGTTCAGCACCGGCCAACCCATCCTGTGGTGGAGCCCCGATCCGCGCATGGTGCTCGACGTCGCGCGCTTTCGACTGCACCGTTCGCTGCGCAAGACGCTGGAGCGCTTCAAGGCCGACCCGCGCTGCGAGATCCGCTTCGACACCGCCTTCGGCAAGGTCATACGCGCCTGCGCGGCCAGCCCGCGCCTGGGCCAGTCGGGCACCTGGATCCTGCCCGAGATGGCGCACGCCTACGAGGACCTGCATGCCGCCGGCTTCGCCCACAGCGTGGAAACCTGGGTGGATGGTCGCTTGCTCGCGGGGCTCTACGCCGTCGCCATAGGCCGCGCGGTGTTCGGCGAATCCATGTTCACGAGCGTGGACGACGGCTCCAAGCTGGCCTTGGCGGCCCTGGTCGCCTTCTGCCGCCACCACGGCCTGCAGCGCATCGACTGCCAGCAGAACACCAGGCACCTGGCCTCGCTGGGGGCCGCGGAGATGCCGCGCGCGGAGTTCGTGGCCCATGTGGCCCGGCAGAGCCGCCTGGCCGGGCCGGCGTGGCGCTTCGACCCCGTATACTGGAACGAACTCCTGCCCCCGCCGACCGCCGCCAAGTGACGCACCTCAAGGACCTTCCACTCCAGGCGCTGCAGTTCTATGCCACGGCGCCCTACCCCTGCAGCTATCTGCCGGGCCGGCAGGCGCGCTCGCAGGTGGCCACGCCCAGCCACCTGATCCACAACGACACCTATTCCAGGCTGGTGACCCAGGGCTTCCGGCGCAGCGGCATGTTCACTTACCGCCCCTACTGCGACGGCTGCCGAGCGTGCGTGCCGCTGCGGGTCAAGGTCGCCGAGTTCCAGCCCGATCGCAGCCAGCGCCGGGCGCTGGTCCGCCACCAGCAGTTGCAGGCGCGCGTGCTCAAACTCTGCTTCGTGCCCGAACACTACCAGCTCTACCTGCGCTACCAGACGGGACGCCATGCCGGAGGCGGCATGGACCACGACAGCATCGACCAGTACACGCAATTCCTGCTGCAAAGCCGCGTGAACTCGCGCCTGGTCGAGTTCCGCGAACCGGCTGGGGACGGACGCGCCGGCGCATTGCGCATGGTCAGCATCCTCGACGTGCTCGACGACGGCATCTCGGCCGTCTACACCTTCTACGAACCCGACGCCCGGGCCAGTTACGGCACCTACAGCGTGCTGTGGCAGATCGAGCAGGCCCGGCAACTGGGCCTGCCCCACCTGTACCTGGGTTATTGGATCGCCGAGAGCGACAAGATGCGCTACAAGCAGCATTTCCAGCCCTTCGAGACACTGAGCGATGGGCGCTGGATTCCTGGCCCCAAGGTGGGCAGACGCTGACGGCCGGCATGCGCTGGGGCCAGCGATGGCACCAATCGATTTCACAAGATAAAATCTAGTGAAACCAGACAAAATCGGAACATGCGCAAGTCAGACCCCAATCTCCCGGCAACGCCCACCATCCAGGTCATCGAGCGCATGTTCGCGCTGATCGACGTGCTGGCCTCGCGCGAGGAGGCCATCTCGCTGAAGGAGATCAGCGAGAAGACCGGCCTGCATCCGTCGACCACGCACCGCATCCTGAACGACCTGGCCACCGGCCGCTTCGTCGACCGCCCCGAGGCGGGCAGCTACCGCCTGGGCATGCGCCTGCTGGAACTGGGCAACCTGGTCAAGGGGCGGCTGAACGTGCGCGATGCCGCGCTGGCGCCGATGCGCGAGTTGCACAAGCTCACCCAGCAACCGGTCAACCTCAGCATGCGCCAGGGAGACGAGATCGTCTACATCGAGCGCGCCTACAGCGAGCGTTCGGGCATGCAGGTGGTGCGCGCCATCGGCGGACGCGCCCCCCTGCACCTGACCTCGGTGGGCAAGCTCTTCCTCGCGGCCGACGACCCGCAACGGGTGCGCGCCTACGCGACGCGCACCGGCCTGAGCGGCCACACGCGCAACAGCATCACGCAACTGCCGGTGCTCGAGCGGGAATTGGCCAAGGCCCGGCAGTACGGCATCGCGCGCGACAACGAGGAACTGGAGCTCGGCGTGCGCTGCATGGCTGCCGGCATCTACGACGATCAAGGGAAGCTAGTCGCCGGCCTGTCGATTTCGGCGCCGGCAGACCGGCTCGACGAGAGCTGGCTGCCCAAGCTGCAGACGACCGCGAACGAGATCTCGGCCGCCCTGGGCTGCAAAGCCACGGCACCTTCCTCGGCGCAACAGCACCGGGACGCCGCATGAAGCGCGGGAGGATCAGCCGCTGACGCGCGCGGCGGCTGAGACCGAAGAACTGGTTTCGACCCAGCGTCGCACGCGCTCGGCATCGCCGAGGCGGCTGAACTTGCCGGCCGAGTCGAGGAACACCATGATGAGCTTGCGCCCCGCCACCCTGGCCTGCATGACCAGGCACTGGCCGGCCTCGGAGATGTAGCCGGTCTTCTGCAGGCCGATGTCCCACTGCGGGCTCTTGACGAGGCGGTTGGTGTTGTTGAACTGCAGCGTGCGGTTGCCCACCTCGACCTCGTGACCCGGCGAGGTGGACAGCTCGCGCAGCATGGAATCGTTGTAGGCCGCGGCCACCAGCGTCGCCAGATCGCTGGCGCTGGACTGGTTCTGGCTCGACAGGCCGGTCGGCTCCACGTAGCGCGTGTCCTTCATGCCCAGGGCCTTGGCGCGCACGTTCATTTGCGCCACGAAGGTGGACAGGCCACCCGGGTAGGTGCGGCCCAGGGCATGGGCCGCCCGGTTCTCGCTGGACATCAGCGCCAGATGCAGCAGCTCGCCGCGGCTGAGCGAGGAGCCGACCCGCAGGCGGGAGCTGCTGCCTTTTTCGGTGTCCACGTCGTCCTGGGTGATGGTGATCATTTCGTCCAGCGGCAGCTTGGCCTCGCTGACGATCAGGCCCGTCATGAGCTTGGTGAGCGAGGCGATCGGCAGCACCGCATGGTCGTTCTTGCTCAGCAACACCTCGCGGGTATCCTGGTCGATCACCAGGGCGACGCTGGACTTGAGGTCGAGCGGGTCCTGGGTCGCGTGCAGGCCGGCGAGCTGGCCATACGACAGCCGCGCGGGTTCGGCACGCGAGGCGGAGACGGCATTGCGGACCCGCCGCGTCACGGGCACGGCCTTGCGCACGCTCTTGGCGGATGCGGTGGCCACGGGCTTCTTCACGCTCACCCGCTTGCGCTGGGCCGCCTCGGCGTTGAAAGCCAGCAGGGTCGAGCAGACGGCCGACACCACCATGAATTGAAGCAAGCGACGGACAGCGAGATGTTTCACAAGAACCATATTAGTTAACATTTGCTGACCTCGGTAGGCGAATGACACAAGCGAAGTGTATCCAAACTAAAAAAACCGCGCAATATCAATCACTTGCGCGGTTTTTCTAATTGCAGCCCGTAATTATAGGTGTTAACCCTAGCCTTGTGCAGCCACTCTGTCAGCTTTGCTCTGTAACTTGTTGAGCGCACTCAGATAAGCCTTGGCCGAGGCCACCACGATGTCGGGGTCGGCACCCACGCCGTTGACCACCCGGCCGCTGTTTTGCAGGCGCACGGTCACCTCGCCCTGGCTTTCCGTCGACCCGCTGATCGCGTTCACCGAGTACAGCACCATCTCGGCCCCGCTTTGCACATGCGACTCGATGGCCTTGAGCGAGGCATCGACCGGCCCGTTGCCGTCGGATTCGCCGCGCACCTCCTTGCCGTCCACGGTGAAGACGATGGCCGCGTGAGGCCGCTCCCCCGTCTCGCTGTGCTGGGCCAGGGACACGAAGCCGTAGCTCTCGTCCTCGCCGGCCGAATGCTCCTCGCTGACCAGGGCCAGGATGTCCTCGTCGAAGATCTCGCTCTTGCGGTCGGCCAGCTCCTTGAACTTGGCGAACGCGTGGTTGACGTCGCTCTCGCTCTCGAGCTGCACGCCCAACTCCTGCAGGCGCTGCTTGAAGGCATTGCGGCCGCTGAGCTTGCCCAGCACGATCTTGTTGGCTGACCAGCCCACATCCTCGGCACGCATGATCTCGTAGGTGTCGCGCGCCTTGAGCACGCCATCCTGGTGGATGCCCGAGGCATGGGCGAAGGCGTTGGCGCCGACCACGGCCTTGTTGGGCTGGACCACGAAGCCGGTGGTCTGGCTGACCATGCGGCTGGCCGCCACGATGTGCCGGGTGTCGATGCCCACCTCCAGGCCGAAGTAGTCCTTGCGCGTCTTCACCGCCATGACCACTTCCTCGAGCGAGCAATTGCCAGCCCGCTCGCCCAGGCCGTTGATCGTGCATTCGACCTGGCGCGCACCACCGATCTTGACGCCGGCCAGCGAATTGGCCACGGCCATGCCCAGATCGTTGTGGCAGTGCACCGACCAGATGGCCTTGTCCGAGTTGGGGATGCGCTCGCGGAGCTGCTTGATGAAGTTGCCGTAGAGCTCCGGAACGGCGTAGCCCACGGTGTCGGGCACGTTGATGGTAGTGGCGCCCTCGGCGATCACCGCCTCCAGCACGCGGCACAGGAAATCCGGGTCGCTGCGGTAGCCGTCCTCGGGACTGAACTCCACGTCCGCCACCAGGTTGCGCGCAAAGCGCACCGACTGTTTGGCCTGCTCAAACACCTGCTCGGGCGTCATGCGCAGCTTCTTCTCCATATGCAGCGGCGAGGTCGCGATGAAGGTGTGAATGCGCGCGCTGTTGGCCCCCTTGAGGGCCTCGGCCGCCCGCGAAATGTCACGGTCGTTGGCGCGCGACAGCGAGCAGATGGTGGAGTCCTTGATGGCGTGGGCGATGGCCTGCACCGCCTCGAAATCACCGTTGGAGCTGGCCGCGAAGCCGGCCTCGATCACGTCCACGCGCAGGCGCTCGAGCTGGCGGGCGATGCGCAGCTTCTCGTCGCGGGTCATGGACGCGCCCGGAGACTGCTCGCCGTCACGCAAGGTGGTGTCGAAAATGATCAATTTGTCAGCCATGTGATTTCTCCTGTTTCATCGAATCCCGCAACCTGGAAACCAGCCCTGCAAAACAAAAGGCCCGCTGCGGGTGCATACGGGCCTTTGTGGAAATGGTGCGCGCGCGCTACTGTCTCCGCCCGTGTGGCGATAGCAGGAGTAGGGCCAGCGAAATCTTTTCCATGAAAATAAATGTAGCACAGTTCCCGGCCAGCCGGGCATCGCACCTCGAGAGCCCGGCCATCACTTGTGGAGGCCCCGCTCGTCGGGCTCCTCGGTCGAGGTGCTGATCACGCTGGTCTGCAGCCCCTTGGTCTTGCGCCAGCCGTAGACCACGTAGCCGCTCAGGCCATAGACCACGAACAGGCCGAACAGCACGGTGGGCGGGTGGATGTTGATCACGGCGATGCCCAGCGCAATCAGCACGATGACGGCGAACGGCACGCTCTTTTTCATGTGCACGTCCTTGAAGCTGTAGAACGGCACGTTGGTCACCATGGTCAGGCCTGCATACAGGGCCAGCGCGAACGTCGGCCAAGCCACCTCCGGGCCGCGGATCTCGGCCTCGGTCATGATCCAGATGAACCCCGTCACCAGGGCCGCCGCCGCCGGCGAAGGCAGGCCCTGGAACCAGCGCTTGTCGACCACGGCAGTGTTGACGTTGAAGCGCGCCAGACGCAGCGCCGCGCAGGCGCAGTAGACGAAGGCCGCGATCCAACCCCAGCGCCCCAGGCCCTTGAGCGCCCATTCGTAGGCAATCAGGGCCGGCGCGGCGCCGAACGACACCATGTCGGACAGCGAGTCCATCTGCTCGCCGAAGGCACTTTGCGTGTTGGTCATGCGCGCGACCCGGCCGTCCAGGCTGTCGAGCACCATGGCGCTGAACACGCCCACCGCGGCCATGTCGAAACGGCCGTTCATGGCCATCACGACGGCGTAGAAACCGCCGAACAGCGCCGCCAGCGTGAACAGGTTGGGCAGGATGTAGATGCCCTTGCGGCGCTTGCGCACCGCAATGCCCTCCTGGGCTTCGTGATCGGACTCGGTCCCGTCGTGCATAAGAAAAACCTGTTCGTCGATATGGCTTGTGCCGCCGAGGCGACGACTCGCGAGGCGGGGAGCAGCAGTGTAAGCGAGTCGCGCTGCCGACCCAAAAGACAAAGGCCACCGAAGTGGCCTTTGCGACTGCCTGGGGCAGGATCAGTTGCGGGTCTGGTCGACCAGCTTGTTCTTGGCGATCCAGGGCATCATGGCGCGCAGCTTGGCGCCGACCACCTCGATCTGGTGCTCGGCGTTCAGGCGGCGGCGGCTGATCAGCGTGGGCGCGCCGGCGGCGTTCTCCAGCACGAAGCTCTTGGCGTATTCACCGGTCTGGATGTCCTTGAGGCACTGGCGCATCGCGTCCTTGGTGGCCTCGGTCACCACGCGCGGGCCGGTCACGTACTCGCCGTATTCCGCGTTGTTGGAGATCGAGTAGTTCATGTTGGCGATGCCGCCTTCATAGATCAGGTCGACGATGAGCTTGAGCTCGTGCAGGCACTCGAAGTAGGCCATCTCGGGCGCATAGCCGGCCTCGACCAGGGTCTCGAAGCCCGCCTTGATCAGCTCGACGGTGCCGCCGCACAGCACGGCCTGCTCGCCGAACAGGTCGGTCTCGGTCTCTTCGCGGAAGTTGGTCTCGATGATGCCGGCCTTGCCGCCGCCGTTGGCCATGGCGTAGGACAGGGCCAAGTCACGCGCCTTGCCCGACTTGTCCTGGTGCACGGCCACGAGGTGGGGCACGCCGCCGCCCTGGGCGTAGGTGCTGCGCACGGTGTGGCCAGGGGCCTTGGGCGCGACCATCCAGACGTCGAGGTCGGCACGCGGCTGCACGAAGCCGTAGTGCACGTTGAAGCCGTGGGCGAAGGCCAGCGAGGCGCCTTGCTTGATGTTGGGCGCCACGTCGTTCTTGTAGACATTGGCGATCTGCTCGTCGGGCAGCAGGATCATGACCACGTCGGCGGCCTTCACGGCGTCGGCGACCTCGGCGACCTGCAGGCCGGCCTTCTCGACCTTGGGCCAGGAGGCGCCGCCCTTGCGCAGGCCGACCACCACCTTGACGCCGCTGTCGTTCAGGTTCTGGGCGTGGGCGTGGCCTTGCGAACCGTAGCCGATGATGGCCACGGTCTTGCCCTTGATCAGGCTCAGGTCACAATCTTTGTCGTAAAAAACCTTCATGCTGTTCTCCGATGAATGGGGTTGGCGAAATCGCCCTTCGACAGGCTCAGGGCGAACGCTTGTCAACAATCGCCATGCAAAGGTTCGGTCGCGTCGAGCCCGCCAAAACGCGCCCGAACCGTGAAAATCAAACGCGCAGTATTCTCTCACCGCGGCCGACGCCGCTGGAGCCGGTGCGCACGGTCTCCAGGATCGCGCTGCGGTCGATCGCTTCCAGGAAAGCGTCGTTCTTGGACTGGTCGCCCGTCAGCTCGATGGTGTAGCTCTTCTCGGTCACGTCGATGACGCGGCCGCGGAAGATGTCCGCCATGCGCTTCATCTCCTCGCGCTCCTTGCCGACGGCGCGCACCTTGACCATCATGAGCTCGCGCTCGATGTAGGCGCCCTCGGTCAGGTCCACCACCTTCACGACTTCGATCAGCCGGTTCAGGTGCTTGGTGATCTGCTCGATCACGTCGTCCGAGCCGGTGGTCTGTATCGTCATACGGGAGAGGCTGGGATCCTCGGTCGGCGCCACGGTCAGCGACTCGATGTTGTAGCCGCGCGCAGAGAACAGGCCGACCACTCGGGACAATGCGCCTGCCTCGTTCTCGAGCAGGACGGCGATGATGTGTTTCATGTGAGATTCCTCTTTTCGCTGCCCTCCCCCGCACACGGTAATGCGCGGGCTCGGCAGGCAATAGATTCGTCAGGTGTTGAGGTGAAAATCAGGCCCGATCCCCGGACCTGGTCCGGGTGTCTTACAGGTCCTCGGCGCCGAGCAGCATCTCGGTGATGCCCTTGCCGGCCTGCACCATCGGGAACACGTTCTCGGTGGGGTCGGTACGGAAGTCCATGAACACCGTGCGGTCCTTGAGCCGGCGCGCCTCGCGCAGCGCGGGCTCGACGTCCTGCGGACGCTCGATCAGCATGCCGACATGGCCATAGGCCTCGGCCAGCTTCACGAAATTGGGCAGCGCGTCCATGTAGCTGTGGCTGTAGCGGCCGGAGTACTCGATCTCCTGCCACTGGCGCACCATGCCCAGGTAGCGGTTGTTGAGCGACAGGATCTTGATCGGCGTGTTGTACTGCAGGCAGGTCGATAGCTCCTGGATGCACATCTGCACCGAGCCTTCGCCGGTCACGCAGTAGACCTCGCTGTCCGGCTTGGCCAGCTTGATGCCCATGGCGTAGGGAATGCCCACGCCCATGGTGCCCAGGCCGCCCGAGTTGATCCAGCGGCGCGGCTCGTTGAACTTGTAGTACTGCGCGGCCCACATCTGGTGCTGACCCACGTCGGAGGTAACGTAGGTATCGGCGTCGCGGGTCATGTTCCACAGCGTCTCGATCACGTACTGCGGCTTGATGACATCCTGGTTGGCGCGGTCGTACTTGAGGCAGTCGCGCTTGCGCCAGCCCTCGATCGCTTCCCACCAGCCCGCCAGCGCGTTCGCATCGGGCTTGGCGCCGGACTCCTTGATCATCGAGATCAGCTCGGAAAGCACGTCCTTGACGTCGCCGACAATGGGGATGTCGACCTTGACGCGCTTGGAGATGCTCGAGGGGTCGATGTCGACGTGGATGATCTTGCGCTCGTTCTGCGCGAAGTGCTTGGGGTTGCCGATCACCCGGTCGTCGAAGCGCGCCCCCACGGCCAGCAGCACGTCGCAGTTCTGCATGGCGTTGTTGGCTTCGATGGTGCCGTGCATGCCCAGCATGCCGAGGAATCTGCGGTCGGTCGCCGGATAGGCGCCCAGGCCCATCAGCGTGTTGGTCACCGGGTAGCCCAGCAGGTCCACCAGGGTGCGCAGCTCCTGCGTGGCGTTGCCCAGCAGCACGCCGCCGCCGGTGTAGATGTAGGGCCGCTTGGCCGACATCAGCAGCTGCAGCGCCTTGCGAATCTGGCCACCATGGCCCTTGCGCACCGGGTTGTAGGAGCGCATGGTGACCGACTCGGGGTAGCCGGCGTAGGCGGTCTTGTGGAAGGACACGTCCTTGGGAATGTCCACCACCACGGGGCCAGGACGGCCGCTGCGGGCGATGTGGAAGGCCTTCTTCATCACCTCGGCGAGCTGGCGCACGTCCTTGACCAGGAAGTTGTGCTTCACGATGGGGCGCGTGATGCCCACGGTGTCGCACTCCTGGAAGGCGTCCAGGCCGATCGCCGGCGTCGGCACCTGCCCGGTGATGATGACCATAGGGATGCTGTCCATGAACGCCGTGGCGATGCCGGTCACCGCGTTGGTGACGCCGGGGCCCGAGGTCACCAGGGCCACGCCCACGTCGCCCGTGGCACGCGCATAGCCGTCGGCGGCGTGCACGGCCGCCTGCTCGTGGCGCACCAGCACGTGCTGGATAGTGTCCTGCTTGTAGAAAGCGTCGTAGATGTGGAGCACCGCTCCGCCGGGGTAGCCCCAGACGAACTTGACGTTCTCGGCCTGCAGGGCCTTGACGAGGATTTCCGCGCCACGAAGCTCCTGCGAGGCGTGAGCTGCGGAGGCGGCTGCGGCGGATGCCACTTCGGCTTTGGAGATTTCCATGTTCAACCTTTGCGAATTTCTCTGACGAAAAACCTTGGGTGCCCCTTCGCCTGACTCTTGTGAAGTTGCGTCGGGACTTGAGGCCAAGGCCATGGGCGTGCTGCTTGCTCCGCCGGACCGTGACCCGTTTGCTTTTAGATTTGCAGCGCGCATTATCGCACTGCGGCATGCCAAATGATCAAAGCCCGCGGAAAGCGGGCCCGAAATGCCATAATCCGCGACCAAAAATCCCTTCCCGGCACCGGCTTGTCCACCGCCGCCCCGAGTGGCAGACCATTTCCGCCCACCACAAGGCCTCACACGCACTTGGCAACCGAACAAGAACTCTCCGACTTCCTCAAGAGTGTCGAGAAACGGGCCTACAAGCGATGCGTGTACCACGTTCGCGAGGAAGAAGCCGCCCTGGACATCGTGCAGGACAGCATGATGAAGCTCGCCGAGCATTACGGCGACAAGCCCGCCGCCGAACTGCCCATGCTGTTCCAGCGCATCCTGTCCAACTGCATCCTGGACTGGTTTCGGCGCCAGAAGACGCGCAACGCGCTTTTTTCCAACCTGAGCGACTTCGAATCGGCGTCGGATGACGGAGAATTCGACTTGCTGGAAACTTTTGCGGGCGCAGACGACTCAGAGCGCGTGGAAAGCGCGGAAGACAGCACAAGGCGCCAGCAGACTCTGCGGGAGATCGAGGCGCAGATCCAGGAGTTGCCAGCACGTCAACGGGAAGCCTTTCTGATGCGTTACTGGGAGGAAATGGACGTTGCCGAAACAGCGGCGGCGATGGGCTGCTCGGAAGGGAGCGTCAAAACGCACTGTTCGCGGGCAGTCCAGGCCCTCAGCAAAGCACTGAAGGCCAAGGGAATACAGCCATGACGAATCGACACCCCGCTGAATCGCAGCAAGACCGCTACGCACTGAGACTGGCCGCCCGCCTGAGCGAAGGCAGCCAGAACCTGCCCTACGAGATCTCCGAACGCCTGCGTGCGGCCCGCATGCAGGCGCTGGCCCGCCGCAAGCTGATGAAGACCAGGACGGCCTCCGAAGTCGCTCTCTCCGGTGGCGGCGCCACGCTGACCCTGGGTGACGAGGGCCTCAATCTGTGGAGCCGGCTCGGCGCCCTGCTGCCATTGATCGCCCTGGCCGCCGGCCTGTTTGCCATCAACCTGGTCCAGGACGACGACCGCGCCCGCGAAATGGCGGATGTCGATGCCGCCCTGCTGACCGACGACTTGCCCCCAGACGCCTATACCGACCCCGGCTTCCTGCAGTTCATCAAGGTCGCCGGCCCGGCCGCACAAGCCCGCACGGAGCCCTGAGGCCCATGCCTGCGCCGCTGCTCGCCTGTCTGGCTGCCCTGGCGCTGGCCTCGGGCCTGGCCGCGGCCCAGCCCGTGCCGCCGGCCAAACCCGCCTCGGCCGCAGCGGGGCCCGGCGCATCGGTCAAGCCGGCGCCGGGGTGGAATGCGCTGAGCGCCGGACAGAAGCAGGCCCTCAGGCCGCTCGCCGGCACCTGGAACAGCCTGAGCGACCAGCAGCAGCGCAAGTGGCTGGCCCTGTCCAGGAACTTCGCCGCCATGTCACCGGCCGAGCAGGACACGCTGCACAGCCGCATGACCGAGTGGGCCGCGCTGAGCCCCCTGCAGCGCAGCCAGGCGCGGCTGAACTTTGCCGAGACCCGCAAGTTGCCGGCGGACGAGAAGAAGGCCAAATGGGAGGCCTACCAAGCCCTGAGCCCCGAGGAAAGGCACAAGCTGGCCTCGCGCACGGCCAAGCCGGCCGGCGCCGCCCTGGCGGTCAGGCCCGTGCCGCCGCAAAAGCTGGCGCTGCCGCCCGAGGCCAGGTCTGCTGCACGCAGGAACGAGACCCCCGGCACTGCCATCCCGCCCCAGCTGGTGCACCAGAACACCTTGCTGCCGCGCCTGCCGCCCC